>JAOUCV010000373.1 GCA_029859555.1 Gammaproteobacteria bacterium | reverse complement strand
ACGCTTTCTGCACGCAAAAACGGCACTCTGCGATGACTGGGTATCTGTCGGTTCCTGCAATTATGACCGCTGGAACCTGCAATGGAACCTGGAGGCCAACCAGGAAATCAACAACCATGAACTGGCTGTCACAGTCGCCGGCATATTCGAGAACGACATCCTCGATGCCATTGAATACAGCCGGGATGAATGGCAACAACGCAGCCGCTATATGCGCCTGTTTGAATGGTTCTGGCGGCGCGTGGAACTAGTGTCGTTGAAAGTCAGGCATCGCAGGCATAAATAACGACTCTCAGGCCTCTGCCCTCGCCGTCACACCACCGTGGTCGATACGCTCGTATTCGGCAATCACCTGCGCACCCAGCAACAGGATAATGGCTGCAAACTCAAAACTCAGCAGGATAATAATCGTGGTGGCAAGCGAGCCATAAATAATACTGACGAAAGAAAGACTGGCAAAATACCAGATAAGCGCGTGACGTGTGATCTCCCACAACAGCGTGGCCACAACGCCGCCAACCAGCGCATGCGACCAGGCCAGTCGGCCGACCGGCATGACAAGGTAAATGGATGTCAGTAACAGCACCTCACCGAGCACACCTAGCAGGTAAAGCACTGTCGCTGTGGTGCTTGTCATGTTGATATCAATACCAATCAGCGTCGGGGTGTCATTGCTGTGCTGGTTAAGCCAGCCGGCCATCAAACTTACTACCAGAAAACCTGCCGCCAGTAACAAAATATACACATACGGCAGCAATGCCGAGACCAAAAAGTGCCGGCGCTGGGCGAGTCGCCGATGCAGGAAGATCATCGACATGGCATTTTCCAGCACTGTAAATGCCAGTGAACTGAAAAACAGCAACATCAGGATGCCCATCGTGCCAATCACCTTCCAGTGCGACAGAAAGGCCTGCAGATGCTCTGCCAGCACGTCCGCACTGATCGGTGCGGCCATGGTCAGCACGGTAGAGACCGTTTTGAGCAGTAATTCCTGCTCGAGAAACTGTGACAACACAATCAGCACCAGCGCAAACACCGGAATAATCGACAGCAGCGTGTAATAGGCCACCGCGCCGGCCAGCAACAGGCCCTGGTTGTCACGAAAGCCCTTTATGACAGCAATCAGGAAGTGCCGCGGGTGGCTGAGAACATAATTCAGTGGTGAGGGAGACTCGCCCACGGGAATCATATCGCGGCGGAAACCCGGAAACGGATTTCCACCGTGGATGACATCGTAATTACGCGACCTGCCCGCTGACGATATGTATATCGCGCTGCGGGAACGGGATACCGATACCCTCCGCATCGAAACGGTTCTTGATGGTCTCGGTCATGGCGAATTTAACACCCCAGTAATCGCCGGTATCAGTCCAGACGCGCACCAGAAAGTTAACGCTGTTGTCAGCCAGTTCAGCAACGGCAATCAGCGGCTCCGGCGTGGCATGCACGCGTGACTCCTTGCTGATAATGTCTTTCAGCACATCCCTGACAACCGACAGGTCTGCGTCATAGGCAACACCGACTGTCATATCGACGCGCCGGGTCGTCTGCGCCGAATAATTGGTAATGTTATCGCCGGACAGCTTGGCATTCGGGATAATGATGATCTTGTTATCACCGGTCTTCAGGGTTGTCGTGAAGATCTGGATGGTTTCCACCACACCGGCGACACCGGCACCCTCGATAAAATCACCCACTTTGAAGGGCCGGAAGATAATCATCAGGAAACCTGCTGCAAAGTTTGCCAGCGAACCCTGCAGGGCCAGGCCAATAGCCAGACCGGCCGCACCGAGAATAGCGATAAAGGATGTTGTCTGGATGCCGAGCTGCCCGAGCGCGGCAATAATCACAAATGCCAGCAAGGCGATATAGGTAATACTGCCGACGAAACCAACAATAATCGCATCAACATCGGCCTTTTCCATCATCCGGCGCACACCCTTGCGTACACCCATGGCAACCCATCTGCCGATAATGAATATGGCTATTGCCGCCACAACCTTCAGACCCCACACAGCCACAATATCCTGAACCTGCGTCCAAAGCTGGCCGACCTGGTCAACATTGGTCGGAATCATCGCAGCCACATCCATTGCTTCTGTTGCGACTGTTTCTTCAGTACCCGCCATATCTACCTCTCCTGTGAACATACTGTTAAAAAACCGGTGAATGCCGGGCGAGAGCAGCTCTGCCACGACAGCCGCATCATACACTACCGGGATAAAACAGCCTCACCCAAAAAACGCGACCGCAGAATACAACTAGTGCTTGTCGATCAGTGGAAACCATAACATGCGCACCAGTTCCGCATCGGCAGCCGCATGCAGCATGGCGAGCAATTGCTCAGCTGGAAACCCGGGGAACTGCTGCTGCATATCATCAGGGCCAAATGGCGCACTTCGCGAACCCAGCCACTGGAACACTGCAACCGCCTGCGGCTGCAACTCCATGCCGGCAGCAACGCGGTCACCCGCCTCGTCATCACTGATAACGATACGCACAGGCAACAAGCCGCCGGCATTTCCGCCAGTAGCTTCATCGATCTGTACTTCGGCATTGGGCAGACTGACAAAACGGCTGCTGTTATCGATATGCTGCAGCCGCTGGTCCTCCGGCATCAGTGCCAACTCAAGGCTCCGGGTTGTCAGCTGCTGCAACTGCTGTGGCAACTTTTCCAACAGAGCGGCAGCCGTATCCATGGCCGCTTGTTTCTGCGCCGTG
>JAOUCV010000065.1 GCA_029859555.1 Gammaproteobacteria bacterium | reverse complement strand
TTGAACTCCACGAGTTTCGGCCTTATCCCATGGTCCAGTACCGCCTCAATGAACGCCATGCAGAGATCAAGCAACATAACCCGGTATTTGCCGTGCACGCCAAGACCATGGTGATCGATGCAGAGTCACTGTTCGTCGGCACGTTTAACCTGGATCCCCGGTCTGCGAACCTGAACACCGAAATCGGTGTGCAGATCAAGAGCCCGTTACTGGCCCGGCAGGTGGAAGCCCGTATCGAGCAGGATATGCGTCCCCAGAATAGCTGGGCCCCTTTGACGGACAACCCGGATGACCAGGCGGCACTTGGCAAGCGTATTCAGCTGTGGTTCTGGGAACTGCTGCCGCTGGAGCCGGTCCTGTAACTGTAGTAACCGGGTCATGGCAAAAAGTCTTGCTGTAAGAGCAACTTTTAGCCGCGATTCACACCGGGGGGGCGCAAGCCCGTGTCGGAACTTCCCGGGCGTCTTTATCAGGCGCATGCTTTCATTGCCAACTGCTTTGCCTGGCTAAAATCATTCTTGCCGCTTCCGAGTTTGGGAATCTCTTCTACATTGACTAATTCTGCGGGCCTCATTAACGGGTTGAGCCCCGATTGCTCGATAAGCTCCTTCATTTTATCCTTGTCGATGTCACCGGCTATCAGGAGAATAACCTTTTCTCCCTTCTTGCCATCAGGGAGTGCCGTGGTGAGAACCTCAACATCTTCCGGCAGCACTTTATTAATGATGCTTTCTATGGCGCCAAGGCTGATCATCTCACCAGCTATTTTCGCAAAGCGTGAGTAGCGGTCGACAATGGTGAGGAAGCCGTCCTGGTCGAGATGGCCTTTATCACCGGTCTTGTACCAGCGTTTGCCATCCACCTCTACGATCACCTCCGCGGTCTTCTCCGGATCATTGAGGTAGCCCAGCATAACCTGTGAGCCACCGAACAGGATCAGGCCGTCTTCACCGACAGGCAGCGACTTCAGGGTATTCGGATCAACTACACGGAAACTGCCACCCGGCAGGGGCATACCAACGGTACCAGGCTTGTTCCCTTGCTGGACCTTCCAGTTCCGCTGGTCTATGCGGTCCGGGATGTTGACGCTGGCAACCGGGGTGGTTTCCGTGGTGCCATAGCCTTCGTAGATCTCCTTGTTGAACTTGAGCTTGAAGGCATCCCGCACCTCGGGGTTCAGTCTTTCGGCGCCGGCCACCACCACCCGCAATGAATCCAGCATCAAGGGGTGGATATTCCGGTTTCGGGTAAATAATCGCAGGAAGGTGGAGGTGCCGCAAAATACGGTGGCCTGATGCTTTGCGATGGCCTTCGCTATGGTCACGGCATCTGTCGGGTCCGGATGGAAGATGACCGGGATGCCCTCGACCAGGGGCATGAGTCCTGTGACTGTAAGTCCGAAGGCATGAAACAGCGGCAGGGTTGCCATGATGGTGTCTTCGTCGCGCACGTCGAGCACATCGGATACCTGTCGGATATTAGCCATGATATTGCGGTGACTGAGGAGGACGCCTTTGGGTTCCCCTTCGCTGCCGCTTGAAAAGAGAATGGCGGCGGGTTGATCAATGCCGGCATGACGTCCGAATAGCGCATAGAGCACCCGTGCAGGCAACACGACCGTCGAGGCCAGCAGAGAAAATTTAGTAAAGGTGCCAATCTCGTCTTTCAGGTCTTCAAGGAAATGTACCTGCACCCGGTCCAGCAACTCGTGCAGGTCAATGCCACGCTGCTGCAGTTTCTTGATAAAGAGTCTGGAGGTATAGAGGTTGCTGATCTCTGCCTTCTCCACCGCGGCCAGTAGTGACTGCAGGCTGGCTGTGTAGTTCAGGTTGACCACGGTCTTGTTCAACAGCAAGGCCGCCATGTTGGTGATAATGCCCGGACTGCTGGTTGGCAAGAGCAGGCCGATATTGTGCTCCTGGCTACGCCTGCGAATGAGGCGGGAGAACGCGATGACGGCGGTCAGGGTTTTATAGCCGGAGAGCGTGGTCGTTGCACTGGCATCTGCCAGGCAGGGTTGGTTACCGCGCCGTTTTGCGCTGCGCAACCACGCCAGGGGAATGGGGTCGAGGGTTTGCGTATGGTGCTCCCAGGTATCGATCGAGAGTTCCAGCACCTGCCGTTTCAGTGCGTCGGCCGGCGTGTCCATGGGTAACGGTTTGCCGAAGGCAACAATGACGTCGCCGCGCAGGCGGGTGCTGCGCAGCTCCTGCAGCTTTTCGCTCGAGCGCGAGAAGCGGCTGCCCCAGAGGCCGCGTAAATAGAACGGCAGAATAATGCCATCCACACCTTCGGTGGTGCGTTCATAACCGTGTTTGAATTCACCCAGCTGACCACTGCGGCTGATGGCCCCTTCCGGAAACAGGCACACGACCTCGCCGGCACGCAACAGTTCGTTGATCTGCTGCAGTGCCTCTTTGCTCTGGCCAGAAGAAATCGGAATGACGCCGAAGAAGTCAAGGAACCATTTTAAATACCAACGCTGATAAATGGCCTGGTGCATGACAAAACGCACCGGCCGCGGGCAGGCGATCTGGATCATCGCCCAGTCGAGCCAGCTGATGTGGTTGCCCAGCATCAGCACGCCGCCGGTACCCGGCAGGTTTTCAAATCCCAGCACCTTGATACGGTAGGTACTGGAAAACATCCGTGCAATCACATACCGCACCAGCGACTGTGGCAGTTGATAAACGGTATAGAGCGCACCTGCCAGGGCAACGATGGTCAGTAGATGAAACAGGCCGATATCGCTGATGCCGTAGACGGCAAAGAACACGGTCAGGCCCAGGAATCCCAGCATGACTGCGTTTTGCACCCAGTTGTTGCCTGCCAGCACGGTGCCCAGCTGGTCATCACGGGCATGGAACTGAATCAATGCATTGAGTGGCACAATAAACATACCGCCACAGACACCCAGCAATAGAAAATCAAGCACCAGCAGGGTATGCGAGTCCAGTTGTGGCAGGATAAAAAGGGCGAGAACGATGCCCAGTGCACCCAGTGGGACGAGGCCCGTTTCGATATGATGCTTGGATGACTGACCGGCCAGCAGTGAGCCGACGATGATGCCGAACCCGGAACAGGCCAGCATTCCCTGAATGATAACGGTGTTGTCCTCGCCCAGGGTCTCCTTGGCGAAGGCCGGGAAGGTTGCCAGTACCACCTGGGAAATTGCCCAGAACGCGGACAAACCAACAATAGAAAGCCAGATAGTTCTGTTTGCCAGGATCTTGGTGAGATTGTCACGCAGGTAGTGGCCTTTACTGTACTGTTTTACGTCAAAGCGCTGCTCGGCCGCTGCTGCCTCACCGGCCGGCAGTTGCATAGCAAACATCAATTCAAGTGACGAGCAAATCACCAAAATCCAGCCAATCGGTGCTATGGCCTGTAATATTTCTGGTTCATTTTTATAGCTGACACCGGCCAGACCCTGTTCAAAAAATACCGAGAAGGCGAAGATGCCAAGCAGGATGGCCACAATAGTGACCGCCTGTACCACGGCATTGGCGGTGGCCAGACGCTCCTTGCCTGTCAGTTCCTTGATGTAGCCGTACTTTGACGGTGAGTAAAAAGCACTTTGCACCGCTAGCAGAAAGGTCATGGCGAATGAAAACTGGAACCACCCACGATAGTAGGAGAGGGTGATCAGCAGAGTCAGACCGACGGCAACGGCCGCACTGACTTTCATGATCAGGGGTTTTTGGTATTTGTCAGAGAGATAGCCGGCAGGGGTGAAAAGCAATACGAATGGCAGCAATATCAGACCGTTCACGATGGCGGTCAGTATGATCTGGGTCTGTCCGTCGTAGATCTTGAAGACCGTATTCTGGATCAGAATTTTGTGTCCCAGATCGACAAAGGCATTCAGGAAAATAACCAGGATGAACGGGATGAAGCCCGTTAGTTTGAACAATTTGTCCATGGATGGCGGCCTGTGTGGTTCCTGTCACAGTGGGTGCTGCTGGCTGTTCACGGTTTCCCGCAAGGCGGCACTGCACGATCAATGAGCGGTGAAACCCCTGAGATAATTGGTGATCAGGGTCTGCGTTAAATCCTGCACCGAATCGACACCGGCGACACCCAGATTGCCAGCCAGTGCCAGGATACAGATACCGTGCACACCCCCCCACAGTGCCCGTGATGCCTGTGTTACCTCGGCACGTGTATGTTGTTCGGCCAGCGGTTCAAGTGCTTCTTCAACCAGTGCAAACATCCGTGCAATCTTTTCCTGGTACCACGCCGGCACTACCTGATCTTCAGAAAAGCGATGCTCGAATACCATGGCCCAGCGGTGTGGATCTTCATCGGCAAAATCGATATAGACCTGTCCCAGTTGCAGCAGGCAGTTACTGGCATCACCACACTGTGCCTGTGACTCGATCATACTTGCATGCAGGCGATCGAGGGTACGTGCATTGATGTGCAGGATGAGGTCATCGAGGTTTTCGAAGACCAGGTACAGGGTCCCCACGGTATAGCCGATGGCCGTCGCGACCTTGCGGGCGCTGAGGCCATCATAGCCCTGTTCCACCACTATTTTCTCAGCGGCCGCGAGGGCCATTTCCCGGAGTTCTTCACGGCTGTGATCGCTGCGTCGTGCCATGCCTGGGTCCTCGGTCTGACTGCCCACAGGGTGGGCTGGAAAAATAATATTGAACACTGTTCAGTCTTGTGCTACATTCTAATTGAACACTGTTCATAACGCAAGTAACCCACTTAAATCAACCCAGGTGGGTTTTCCTGGCGAATATATTGAACAGTGTTTATTAAAGACCCGTGCAGCGACTACCTGGCTTTCCGGGTCTATTTACCACCCTTAATTGAACAACGTTCATTTAATAAGGAGTCAGACATGAAAAGACAAACTGGAATCAAGCGCATCTGGCAGGGACTCGTCCTGGTGACGGCGTCCCTGTTGGCTGGATTCACGCAGGCTGCTGGCCTGTTAACACCCGGTGACGGCAGTCTGCCGGCCCTGGAAATCCGCGACCATCAGGTCGAGGTGTTGATCGAGGACGGTTACGCCATCACTACCGTCGAGCAGGTTTTCGTCAATCCCCATGACCGAGACCTGGAGGCCCGGTACTCGTTTCCGCTACCGGCCCACGGCTCGGTGGTTGAACTGACCGTGTGGATCGATGGCCAGCCGGTCACCGGAGAGGTGCTGGAACGGCAGCAGGCGCGCCAGCTCTACGAGGAGGAAAAGGCCGCCGGGCGCGATGCCGGCATTACCGAGAAAGACAGTTACAAGACCTTCGAGACACGGGTCAGTCCGGTGCGCGCCGGACAGGATACGCGGGTGCGGCTGGTGTATCTCCAGCCTGCGCCGGTGGATACCGGGATCGGTCGTTATGTCTATCCACTGGAAGAGGGCGGTGTTGACGAGGAAAAGCTCGCCTTCTGGACGGCCAACGAGCAGGTAACCGGGCAGTTCAGTTTTGACCTGCGCATCAAGTCGGCCTACCCGGTAGAAGCCGTGCGCCTGCCGAACCAGCCACAGGCCGTTATCCAGCCGCAGGCCGATGGTGAGTGGCAGGTGCACCTGGGTAATCGTGTCCCTGCAGCCGGCGGGTTGCCTGCACCAGCAAACCCGGAAGGATTGCAGGCAGCGAGCCAGCCTTTGCCTGCTGCAAACACTGCCGTGTTCACACTGGATCGAGACCTGGTGGTCTACTGGCGTCACCAGAGTGGTCTGCCGGGTAGCGTCGACCTGGTTGCACACAGGCCGGCAGGCAGTGAGCGCGGTACCTTCATGATGGTGGTGACACCCGGCGATGACCTCAAGCCCATCCATGAAGGCAAGGACTGGGTGTTTGTGCTGGACATCTCCGGTTCCATGCAGGGCAAGTATGCGACCCTGGCCGACGGGGTGCAGCGCGCACTGCAAAAGCTGCGTGCCGGGGATCGCTTTCGCATCATGCTTTTTAATAACAGCTCGCGTGAACTGACGGCGGGGTTTGTCAATGCAACGCCCGAGACGGTGACGCATTACAGCCAGGCCCTGGCAGGCATCTCTCCTGGTAACGGCACCAATCTGTATGACGGTCTTCACAAGGGCATCAAGTCGCTGGAGGCCGACCGCACCAGTGCCCTGGTGCTGGTCACCGACGGGGTAGCCAATGTGGGCGAGACCCGGCAGCGCCGGTTCATCGAACTCATCAGGAAAAAGGACGTCCGCCTGTTCACCTTCGTGCTGGGCAACAGTGCCAACCGTCCGTTACTGGAGGCGCTCGCCAAAGCCTCGGGTGGTTTTGCCGTGAACATATCCAGCAGTGACGACATCGTGGGACAGCTGCTGGCGGCAACGTCCAGGGTGACACACGAGGCCCTGCATGGGGTGAAAATAAAGATTGGTGGCATCAAGACGGCTGATCTCACCCCGGCACAGATCGGCAGTTTGTACCGGGGCCAGCAACTCGTGGTCTTCGGCCATTACTGGGGTGACGGCATGGCGGATGTCCGGCTCACCGGACGCATCTCCGGTGAGGACAAGCGCTACCGGACCCGGTTTGCCTTTCCGGCGGTGGCGACCGATAACCCGGAAATCGAACGCCTGTGGGCCTATGCCCGTGTTGAGGAAGCACTGCAGGAGATCAACGACTTCGGTGAAGACGCCGATCTGAAACAGGCGATCGTCGATCTGGGTGTCGAGTACGGACTGGTAACCGATTACACGGCCATGATCGTGGTGCGTGATGAGGTCTTCGATGCGCATGGCATCAAGCGCAGCAACAAGGAACGCCTGGCGATTGAAGAAGCTGCCCGACAGCAGCGTGCACAGCGGCCGGCCGTGTCACGTCGGGTCGACAGCCAGCAACCCATGTACACATCAAGCCGTGCCAGCCACAACGGCAGCGGTGCACTGGATGTCTGGACGCTGTTGTTGCTGTTGCCACTTGTATGGCTCACACTGCGTCGCCGTCAGGCGGGCGTGGCTCACTAATGAGTGCATCATTCCAAACCGGAGCACGCCATGGCAGCAGCATGCTGCCATGGCGCTCCATGCTGCTGGGTGCAGGCGCCGTGGTCGCATACCTGGGCCTCGGGGCGGCGCCCGAGGCCTGGGTATTTGACCGGGTAGCAATTGCACAGGGTGAATGGTGGCGACTGGTCACCGCACACTGGGTACACAGTGACCGGGTGCATGCCGGCTGGGACATCGCCGCACTGCTGTTGCTCGGTGCAGTGTTCGAGGCGCGGCTGCAGTGGCGCCTGCCACTGGCCCTGCTGATCGGCACCGTCGGTGTCGATGCCTGGCTGTGGTGGGGTGATCCCGCACTGCAATTTTACTGTGGACTGTCCGGTATTCTGAACAGCCTGTTGATCGTGGGCCTGCTGCAACTCTGGCGTGACTGGCGACATCCGCTGGTGTTGCTGACGGGCGTGGGTGCGGCCATGAAGATCCTTGTGGAGATCAACGCCGGCGAGGCACTCCTGACCCAGACTGCCTGGCCCGGCATACCGACGGTACATGCTGCGGGATTTCTGTGTGGGTTGGTGCTGGGACGGGTTTTTTGGAGTATGCGGATTCGGCCACCGGCAGCGGGCAGGCTTTCGCCCACTGTTGCTGCACAGAAAGACTGGTGGCGTAGATAAAATACCGGGGAATTGAGGAAGACAGATAAAGATATCTGCCCTGCTAAAACCTGTTCCGCTTTGATGACCTGGAGTCCATCGACCCAAACAGGCGCCGGGAGTTGGTGACTTCAGCAAAAAGCCGAATAACCATTCACACCTGATATCTGTAGCAAGAAACTGTTTGAAGCTGGAAGCAGCATACGGGTAAGCAGCCCCTGTCAGCGTTGACAGAAAGGCCTGCGGTCAGGGTTCTCAACGCCATCAACAATGGCTTCCACCAGTTCGTTCAATTCCTCATAGCTGATAACAGACAGCAGCCGTTTCAAAAGCGCCGGGTTTATCGGTGCATCCACGGTGTCGCCGTTTTTAAGATTGAGGCAGATTGCTGCGGCGTGTTTTTCACTTGTATTGTTGTCACTATCGAGTAACTCTTGCGTATCTTGCAGCAAGGCTTCGTAGAATTCATCAATCTGCTCGAAGAGTGCATCGTCGAGATCTTCTGCAACAGCCACGACTAGTCCCATGGCATCATCCCTGGTTTCGCAAGGGACATTGTGTTGTTCCAGTTGTTTCAAAAACCGATCAAGTAGTGGTTTGTGGAAGAAGATGTATTCCAGCATGCGAGGGTCTGCTCCAGTAGTTATATTACGATGGATGCGGGTGTTCAGGAAATATATTCCAGGTATTCAGCAGCATCCATCAATGTCTCGAGTTGTTCTTCAGGGTCGATGCGAATGCGCACCATCCAGCCGTCTGCGTATGGTTCATTGTTTACTGTGGTGGGGTCATCGGTGAGGCTGTCATTACACTCGATGATGGTGCCACTGACCGGTGAGAGCAACTCGTTGACTACCTTGATGGACTCAATGACACCCAGTGACTTCCCCTGGCTGACGATGCTGCCGTTGTCAGGCAGCTCGATAAAGCTGATCTCTCCGAGATTTGACTGGGCATTGTCACTGATTCCAATCAGGACGGTTGTATCGTTTTCGCGCAGGCACCACAGGTGGCCTTCGTTATACAGGCAATCTTCCGGCGTATTCATAACGTTGCTCCCGGGGAACGGATATCGTGGGCACGGTTTACGAAGCGGTGCCGCTGGCTATGGTATTTCCGCTCATAAAGCAGTTCGCCCGGCCTGAATGGAAATCACCTCACTTGATTGTCGCAAGATTTGTACCAGCAGGAACGGCTGCTTGCGTATGCCTGTTTGCAGGGTGAGGCGCTTTCAATCTGTGTGCAAGTGTCGCTACAGTGTCCTGCATTCAGTACAGGCCGCGGCTGGTTGGCAGGACAATACTAGTGAGGTCCACCGAGATCATCGAGTATTTGCCAGATAGCCGCGCACCAGTCCAGGTGCTCGGGCTTCATAAGGCAGGAACGCAGGCAGGTGACGCTTTCATTATCAAAGTCAACTGCGGGCCAGTGTGCGGCCAGTAAGGTGGCCGGTAACTCGAGCAGCGCCAGGTGTAATCCTGCTGCGGCGGCCTGCTTGAACAGCTTACGGTTGCGTTGCGAGATCTCGCTGGCAGTTTGTGCGCGCACACCCCAGACGACAATATCAAGCTCGGGAACCATCGTTGTGAGATAACGGTCGTCATTGTTCAGGTAGCCATAAAGCGTTTGTGCTGCAAGTAACGAGCGGGCCAGACCCCGGGAAAATTCCCCACCTGCATGCAGTGGTAATAATTGCTGGGTTGCCCAGAGGGCGACTGCTGCCGCACCTGGCCGCGAGCACTCCAGGCTGATTTCGCCCAGATGTAAT
>JAOUCV010000372.1 GCA_029859555.1 Gammaproteobacteria bacterium | reverse complement strand
GCTTCCGGTGGATACTGATGGCGATGGTTATGTCGATGGCGAACTGGACTTCGGTAATAATCCGACAGTAGCTGATTACGCTGACGGCAATATCGGGCCGTATCCCTCACCTGATACGGTACTCAATATTGCAGATTACCTGGTAGCAACACGCATTGTGCTGGACGGTACTCCAGTTGCAGCTGACTCACCAGAGGCGCTGGGCCATATCGACATGAATGCCGACGGTGAGGTCAACGCGGGTGATCTGGTATTATTGTTGAAGGCAATACAATCACAATAGGGGGCGGTCTTTCGGGAATGTCTATGCAGCTAACCATGTACGTGGCGAGGCACCTGGTTGCAGCGCTTGCGGGTTTATTGATGCTGGCCTCAGGCGCAGTTTACGCACTGGCAACCGACCCGCTTGCAGAAAGCCGGGCACTGGCACTAAACGCAGAGACTTCCCAGTCACTGGGCAAGTTCCAGCTTGCCGTTGAGCAGCTGCAACAGTCGCTGACGCTGGCGGAGCAGGCGGCGGACCCGGCCTGGCAGGCGGTGTTATACGGACAACTCGGTGGTGCCTACCTGTCACTGCAACAGCTGGATGCGGCCAATGAATCGCTGCAGAAGGGTATGAGTCTGGCTTCCACCTTGCAGGACCCGGCGCTGCAGGCCTCACTGCAAAATAACCTCGGTCATGTGCGGCTGCGCCAGGGTAAATTTGACGAGGCGCTGGACAGCTTTGAAACGGCGGCAGGGCTTGCCGGCCAGGCCGGTAATCACAGTCTTCAAGCCAAGGCGGCACTCAGTGCTGCCGAGGCCGGCGTCCAGTCGGGGGCAGCGGCCGCTGACAGTATGGGCTGGCTCGACCGTGCCTGGCTGGCGACACAGCAGCTGCGGCCTTCGCGTAATCGCGCCTATCTTGAAATAAGAAATGCACAGCTATTACGGGAGCTTGCAGGCGATACCTCAGTGCAGGGTTCAGGTCTGGTTGTGACCGCTGCCGAGCGTTTGCAGCAGGCCATCAGGACGGCAGATGCCAGCGGTGATCCGCGTGCGGCTTCCTTTGCATATGGTTATCTGGGTGAATTGTATGAGCAGCAAGGGCGTAACAAAGATGCGCTCGCGCTGACCGACACGGCCGTGTTCCGGGCGCAGCAGGTGTATGCGCCGGAGTTGCGCTACCGCTGGGAATGGCAACAGGGGCGGATCTACCGGGCGCAGGGCAATAATACGGCGGCCATCGAGGCCTACCGCCGCGCCAGCAAGACACTGCAATCCATTCGCGAGGAATTTACCGCCAGTAACGAGGGCATTGCCGCATCCTTCCGGGAAGATGCCTCGCCCCTGTTCCTGGGCCTGACTGACCTGTTACTGCGCCAGAGTGAAGAGACCGCGGATGCAGCGCAGACCCAGGCGCTGTTAAAAGAAGCACGCGAAACCATTGAACTGTTAAAGACAACCGAGGTGCAGGATTATTTTCAGGACGATTGCGTGGCCGCGGTGCGCGCCCGGGTCAAGGAACTGGATGACACCATCGTTGCAGGCACGGCCCTGTTGTATCCCATTTCTTTACCGGACCGTCTGGAGTTGTTGGTTAGCCTGTCGTCCGGGTTGGTTAAATTTACCGTTCCGGTCAGTAACGAGGACCTGGTCAGTGAAGTACACCTGTTTCGCAAGCGACTGGAGAAACGCACCACGCGACAGTACATGCACCAGGCACGGAAACTGTATCAATGGCTGATTAAACCGATCGAAGGCGTGTTGCAGGGAAATGCTGTCAACACGCTGGTGGTCGTTCCCGACACTGCCTTACGTGCAGTTCCCGTCGCGGCATTGCATGACGGCAAGGATTTTCTGATCACGCATTATGCCGTGGCCATGACCCCCAGTCTGCGCCTGACTGATCCACGTCCCATCAAGCGCGAGAATATCTCGGTGTTGCTGAACGGACTCACTGAATCGGTGCAGGGTTTTCCGCCGCTGGTGTTTGTAGACTCCGAGCTGGACTCCATTCAGAACCTGTATGGTGGCAAGGTCTACCAGGATTCCGGCTATCAGAAAGCGGTGGTCAAACAGGAGTTGGCAGATAACCAGTATTCCATTGTGCATTTCGCCACCCACGGGCAGTTTGCCGGTAAGGTGAAGGACTCGTTTATCCTGACTTATGACAGCAAGATCAGCATGGACGACCTGGAAGATTTTGTCGGTGTCAGCATGTTCCGGGAAGATAACCCGGTGGAACTGCTGACACTGAGCGCCTGTGAGACCGCTGCCGGTGATGATACCGCCGCCCTCGGGCTGGCCAGTGTTGCCATCAAGGCGGGCGCGCGCAGCGCACTGGCCTCGCTGTGGTCGATTAATGACGAGGCCAGCTCCGAACTGGTGTCATTGTTCTACGAACAATTGCAGAATCCGGATATTTCCAAGGCCGAGGCACTGCAGCTGGCACAGATCAGCTTTCTGGAAGACCTGCGCTACAAGCATCCCAGCTACTGGGCCCCGTTTCTGCTGATTGGTAACTGGCTGTGAATGTGAATATTCACGTATCTGAGTGGTAATTGGTTACGGTTGTTGGCGCGGTTTCGGTGTAGGTTTGAACGTGAGGGAGAGTTTGCAGGCAAAAGTACGACAAAATGAGCGTCTCCTCTCCCGCAAGGAAAGGGATGTATGCGGAGTAACATGGAAAGATAATGATTAATGCGTTAAGAAAATCGGCTATTACCAGGATACTGGCAGCATTGCTTGCCTTTT
>JAOUCV010000371.1 GCA_029859555.1 Gammaproteobacteria bacterium | reverse complement strand
TTGAAGTTCGGTTACCCGTCGCACAAAATCAAATGGTACCGTGGTGGCATGCAGGACTGGGAAATCCTCGGTCTTTCTACCGTCAAAGGCAAGTAAGCAGCTATATCCTCCCCCGCAAACGGGGGAGGAATCTGGATATTATGCGTGCATAAAATACCAGGGGGCGCAGCTGCCAGTCGGTATATTACCTGCCAGACAACCACGGGAGGCCACAGTGATGCCTGGATTCACTCAACGTGTCTGTGATGCATGGGAAAACAGGGAAGATAAACTGGTATTCGCAACCGTGGGCCGGGACGCTAAGCCAAATATTGTCTGGGTATCCTGTGTCAGGCGCCTGGATGATGAACGACTGCTTATCGTGAATAATTATTTTCACAAGACGCTTGAGAACACCTTGTCCGGCAGTACCGGTTCACTGCTTTTCATCGCGCCCGAACGCGAGGCGTATCAGCTAAAGGGCACCCTGAGTTACCACACAGACGATGATATTTACAAAGACATGAAAGCCTGGCTGGATCCGAAATTTGCCGGTGTTGGCGCAATAATTCTGACGGTGACTGAAATATATGCCGGAGCTGAAAAAGTAGTTTAGCGGGCGGCGGCGGTTTGCAGTCGGGATGTTGCTGCGCACGCGACACGCAAACCCTGCAGGACGTGCATGCCAGTCTTGGTAAAGGGTTATTTGTCGCAAGGCCGGATTTTATATCCGCTTCTTTTTACCAGGCCCGAACATTGCAAAAGACCTGCTAACACGGCCCGCGATTGTGCTTTCGCAGGCCACAATAAACACGCAGCACCAGCGTAGCTGCTGTCGATGTACAGCGTATCATCCAGCCCTGACTGATAATAAATTAACCATTACCTCAGCTGCCGAGCTCGCTGTCCAGTGTGTACAGTGTCCTGGTGCCAAATCCCTTTATCTCGAAGTCACCTCGCAGTGTGCAGGCAAATTCATCCTTGAGCAGTTCATAGGTCTCTTCACACAGCGTAATTTTCATTGACTCCGAGTGGCTTTCCATGCGTGCAGCAAGGTTTACTCCGGGCCCGAAGATATCGTAGACGTATTTTTGAATGCCGACGATGGAACCGATGAGAGGGCCGGTATTGATGCCGATGCGACAAAGCCAGGGTTCGATATGGGCTGCATTGCGCCGTTCAAGGTAACGTCGGATACGTAATGCTACCCGGGCGACGTTGTGGGCATGGTCCGGATTGGCATCCGGAACCCCGGAGACGGCCATGTAGGCATCGCCGATAGTCTTGATACGCTCGCAACCAAAGAGCTCGGATATACGATCAAATCCGGTGAACAAATCATTCAGCTCGGTAATGAGCCTGGACGGATCCTGTGAGATTGCCATGTCGGTGAAGCCGACGAAGTCCAGCATCATGACCGATGCGCTGTCGAAGCGTTGTGGTGTGGTGGTGCCAAAGTCCCTCATCTCCTCGTAAATGGAGCGGGGCATGATGTTCAGCAACAGTTTTTCACCGCGTTCTTTTTCACGTCGTAATTCGCGCGTGTTCTTTTCGGACAGCTTAGAATACGATTCCAGCATGTACTCGGATTGCTTTTGTTTGGATATGTCACGAATTTCGACCAGCGCCTGTTGCGGGTTGTCCGGTAACGGGCGTAGTACAATTTCCAGCGGTGCAGGCCGGGCACCTTTCCTGCTTTCGCATTCGAAAGTGTAGGCCCGTCCCTTGCCGATGCGGGAAAGTGCACGATCAGGTTTCAGTTCCGGGATGCGTGTCGTCAAGGCTGCGTCTGCATCCTCCCCGGGCGGAAACAGGTCAAAAAAGCTGGCGTTTTCATACAGTACCTCCCAGGAATCAAGGTCTGCCACCGCAACGCCAACGCCCAGTATCTGCAGTAGTGGTTTCAGGTCTGTTATCATCTGCGTGCCATCAGTATCTGCTGATGATCAGGGCCGCCCGCTGTTCCAGTTGCTGCTGTACTGTTGCAATATCCTCGTCGCTTAAGTCGAAGTCTTCCAGTGTCTCGGTCAGCAGGCTGACCATTTCATCGAATGCGACACGATCAATGTTCATGCGCTGGTGGAGTTTTGCCAGGTGTTCATCCGTGAAACTGGCTGGTCCACCCATCAGGAAGGCAATGAACTTCGTCTGGTGGTCGATAAGCAGCTTCATATCGGTATTGACGAAATACGGGCTCATGATCGGCGAATCAAGGACCCGCTCGTAGAATGACAGGACAACACGGTTTACTGTTGCAAACCCGCCGCTACGCTCGAATATGGACTGTGTCATGAATGTTTCTTTTTATGCAGGCAGGTCATGGTATGAGTCATTTACTCACTTGGTAAAAACTGCAATCTACTGTACTGCACCACAGGGTAAATACAAGTATTAGCCATATCCTGCATTAGTACTGGATGCTGTCTATCGAGTCAAGGCGGTTTCCCTTGCGGTGGTCACTGAAAATCGCTGTTACAACTTCCCGTCCAGGCCCATCTGGTAGTACTTGTGCGTAATCTTGTCCTGGTTCTCAAGCAACCAGTCAATACCCGGTTCGTTATTCATCGCCTTGTGAATGGCTTTACTGGTTGCTTCTCGATGAATGTCAAACAGCACTTTGTGGTCCAGGTCTTCGATATCGACGATGGAGGGGTTCAACCAGACCGATACGATAATACCCAGGTCGTCGGCTTTTTCCCTGGGGATGTCACCACAGCGCACGGCATCCAGCACGCCGTTGGCGATCGCGCCCTGTACT
>JAOUCV010000369.1 GCA_029859555.1 Gammaproteobacteria bacterium | reverse complement strand
GAGGATGCCGAGAACATGTAATAAATAATGGAAGTCTGTAGTTGGATAGGTGTGTTTTTTCCAGGTGCTGGTTTAAGCCTGTAAAGATATTATGGCCACGAAATCCACGAAAAAATAAAAGCCTTACAAGACGTTTTTCCGCGTTCTTTCGTGGATTTCGTGGCCATTTAATAGAAAATAGCACTCGGCCTGATGCAGTTCTGTATCCGTTATTAGTAGCTGGAAAGAAAACCGGGATTTTTAATTGCAGGGTGATACTGCAGAAGCATGGGTCAGGAAGCGCTATTGGCAAACACGCTTACCCAAGGTGTTTGTGCAGGCGTGCGTCCTTGGTCTTGAAGTGTTCGGTAAACCAGCGCTCTACCTGGCCGGCAAATTCCGCATCGCTGAAGTAGGCATTCTCTTCATAGTCATCCATGATGTCGCGCAGTTCATCAAGCAGCCGCTCATGGTCTGCCTTGTGTTCTGCATACTGGTCATACTTGCGGGTGCGCATGATTTTTTCTTCCAGCGCAAAGTGTGCCGAGACATGGGAGTAGATTTCGCCAAGGAAATCCATCACGGAGATGGTCGCATTCTCGCCCGACATGGCGTCATGCAGATTATTGATAAGATTTATTATTTCCTGATGTTCGTGATCGACATCGGAGATGCCTACACAAAACTCGTCTTTCCATTCAATCAGTACCATGACAGCCTCACAAAAGCAGGAATCCGCCCCTGGACGGGTGAAAGTCGATTACAAAGTTTTGCTGCGGTGACAGTGTAATCGAGGACGTCTTCTCATAATCAAAACCTTCGGCGCGGTTGCTATCGCGCAGTCGGGCAACCAGCCGGTGCTGGCCGGGTTCTACGGCAAATGTTTTATAGGCAGTAGAGACACCGTCTCCGGCGATGCCCGAGGGTGGTAATTCTGCACTGTAGAGCAACTCGCCATCCAGCTCCAGCTCGATCAGTACCGGCAACCTCCTGCGCGGGCAGTCAAGTGGGCGGCGCATGTTGGGCGCCAACTGGTTCAGTTCCTCCTGCGTCCGACGCCGGCACTCAGTCTCGGGATCACCCGCGTGGCCAAAACTGAGCTTGATCTGTGCCTTGCCTGGATCGAAGTGTTTGTAGGCGGGTTCTGTGGCAAAGTAGCCGACCACCACGGCAAACAGGGTATAGGCGATTGCCTGGCCGGTGTATTGAAAGATGCTAGCCATGAGTTTCATTACTCCCCACGGGCTGTTGGCCGGACGATTTGCGTGACGGTCGATGATACGGCGGGAGCCCTTTGATTTGCGCCTGGAACGCGGTCAGTTGCTGTGCAAGACGCTTGTTGTGAGTCAGGCCTGCCCAGAATTTTCCAATGCGTTCGCGTGGCACACGCTCGCGCAGGTAGGGGTCACGCTCCCCGGCAAGCCGTTGCTCTGTCCAGCGGTTGCCGAGTCGGTTGTGGCAGTCTTCCATGTTACAGCCGGTCAGGAAAACGCCATCCACGTGATGGCGGGTAATGAGAAAATCGATGAAGGAGGGTGGCAACATGCCCATGCACTGCAGTTCCACTGTGGCTACCGCGGGCCCGTTGAGTCGCTGCAGGTCGGGGCCGTTTTTGCAGCCGAAGACAATGACGCGTGTATCTCCGGACAGTTTGGCGGCTACCGCAAGGACATCATCACGCAACACTTGCACGCGCTGATCAGGCAGGTCGATGCCTGGAACCAGCTCGGAGGTGCGCCGGAAGGGCGTGGCGGTTGGGCAGGCACCCACACAGATGCCGCAGCTGGTGCACAGGTCACTGCTGACCACGGCTTCCTCTGAAAAAGCGCTGTCATCGGTGCGCTGCTGGAGTGTGACGGCGGTAAACGGGCAGTCATCTACACAGCGACCGCAACCGTTGCAGTTGTCGAGGTCAACCACGGCCGCCGTCTCGCGGCGACGCGGTGGCAGCCAGGGCAGGAGCAGTAGTAACAGAGTGCCGCCCGCGGCGAGTGCCCACATGACCAGCCCGGGGACCATATCGAGCAGGGGATAGGCAGCCAGATAAAACCAGTCAAGATCAATGACTGCCGGGACGATACCCAGGTCTGCCGGGGGCTGGCTGACAGCCGGCTTGATAAAGGACAGGACCAGCAGCATGCCCAGGGTACCAATAGCGAGCCCCTTCGGCGGGTTCACCCTGGCATAGCTCTGGCGCTGAATGTGAATCCACATGGCCAGTAGCATGAACAGTGGCACGGCAATATGAATAAACACCATGAGGGTAAAGAAACGGCCGCTGAGGATGTCGGGATTGAGGAAATTCCGGGCGATTGTTTCACCAAAGATGCCCAGGGTGTCGAGCCACTCGGTGGTGGTGATGGCAATATACTGCGCCAGCACATCCCACACCATCCAGTAGCCGGTGATGCCGCAGGCAAACACAAACCACAGCAGGGGCACCCCGGTAAACCAGGAAAACCAGCGGGCACCGCGGTAGCGGTCCATGACAAATTCACGTAGCAGGTGCAGCATCATGACGATGATCAGGGCATCCGAGGCATAGCGGTGCAGGCTGCGCATGACGCCTGCGGCATACCACTGCACGTTGGTGATGTATTCCAGGGATTCATAGGCCTGGTGAATCCCGGTGTCGAAAAAGATATACAGGTAGACGCCGCTGACAATGACAATCCAGTAAAAGAACCAGCCAAGAGCGCCAAGCTGGTGCATGGGGTTCAGCTCAGGGCCGAACGCCCGGTCGAAAATATTTTCGACGGATTCAAAG
>JAOUCV010000370.1 GCA_029859555.1 Gammaproteobacteria bacterium | reverse complement strand
TATATATTCGAGCCTGTTACAGATAACTTACAGATTGGCGATCCCGGGGATTAAGCTGCTGAAAAACCATGATAGAGGCCGTATCTGTGGTAAATACGCCTCAACAACCGCTGAAAAAAGAAGCCCGGCCAGGTGATGACCGGGCATATGAATTTACGGAGTCGAATACCGGAAGTACTCAATGGACAGTAATCTACACGCGGCAGACATACAGAAAACATACCGATTGAAAATAAGGCGTGATCATACTGGCAAGGACCACGCGGGGAGCCTTACTCGACAAGCAGTTGCTTGTACTTGTTACGCAGCCGGGTGATCAAATCTTCCACCGGATCCTGCAGCTCGGGTGGTATTACCTCGAACAGATACTCGAGCTCATCGAGCGCTTCATTGATCGATTCCGGCGTATTCAGGTCATTGACACGTCCGGCAATCTCCTCGATTGTCTTATATGGAGTAACTCCACTCATAGTCTGTATCCTGCTGGTGTAATGGCCCGGATCAAGCCGCTCCCTCGCGTAACGAGCGCACCGGCGGCTGCGTCAGCACACTGCGCGTGCCAAGCAGACCCGCGATCACAACAATCGATATGCCTGCGGCAAGACCTGTCAACACGATACCGATATCCAGTTGATATTCGAACCCGAAAACAGTTTCCGCCAGCAACCATGCAAGCGCGGTTGCCGAAACACCGGCAAGCAGTCCGGCAAGCGCACCCAGCGTGGCAAATTCGGCGAGCAGCCCCGTCAGCAGTGTTGACTTGCGTGCGCCCAGGGTACGCAATACAGCACTTTCAAAACGTCGCTGGTCACGGTTTGCCTGAATGGCGGCATACAGCACGGCAACACCGGCAGCAATGGTAAACAGGAAGACAAACTCTATCGCCAGCAGTACCCGCTCCATAATGCCACGCACACGTTGCATGATAATGCCGACATCAATCAGGGTAACATTCGGATACTGCTGCACCAGCTCACCGAGCTGGCGTTGCCGGGCCTCGTCAAGAAACACGCTCGTCACCCAGCTGGCCGGCTCGCCCTCCAGCACGCCCGGTGCCACGACGGTAAAAAAGTTGATATTGAAATTATCCCAGACCACCTGTCGCAAGCTGGAAATAGTGAAATCCACCTGTGTACCGTTTACATCAAACCCGAGTACATCACCGGTTTGCAGGCCCAGCGTTTCAGCCAGCTTCACCTCCAGCGACAGCAACGGCTTGCCATAGTCCTCGCTGTTCCACCAGCTGCCGGCCACCAGCGTATTATCAACCTGCATCTGCTTCGCCCATGACAGGTTGAACTCACGCGTTATCATGTGCCGGGCACGCTCATTTTCATAGTCCACGGTACGCGCCGGCTTGCCGTTAATTTCAAGCAGACGTCCGCGCACCATCGGATACAGGCGGGCGCCCTTGACACCGCGCGATTCAAAGTAGTCTACAACTCCGTCAACCTGGTCTGGCTGAACATTAATCACAAAATGGTTTGGCGCCTCAGGCGGCAGGCTCCGCTGCCAGTCATCAAGCAGATCGGAACGCACGGTAGACAGCAGCAACATCACCATAATACCCAGCCCGAAGGCCACTATCTGGGTGACACTGCTCGCCGGCCTTCTGGAAATGTTCGCCAGACCAAAGCGCCACGCCACGCCAACGCGACCACGCAACTGATTCAGCAATACAATTAGCAGCCATGCTGCCAGCGCCAGCAACACCAGGGTGGCCGTTATGCCACCCAGCACCGTAGCTACCAGCTTCAGGTCGCCGATCTGCCAGTACAGCAGCCCGAACATGCAAAGTACCACGGCCAGATACACCAGCCAGCGATTAACAAGATTCACCTGTACGTCTTTTCGCAACACCCGCAGCGGTGGCACCCGCCGCAGCGACAGTAACGGCGGCATGGCAAAGCCAACCAGCATCACGATACCGGTTGCATAACCGGGCAGCAGTGCACGCCAGGAAGCGGGCGGCAACTGTGTGACCACCAACTGGTCCAGCAGACCGGTGATCACAAATTGTGCCAGCCAGCCAAGGCCGCAGCCGATACTGCTGGCCAGCAATGACAGCCATAGCAGCTCCATCACAAACAGGCGGATAATGACTGACTGGGAAGCACCAAGGCAGCGCAACATGGCTGCGGTGTCAAGATGCCGCTCAGTAAAACGGTAGGCGACGGTGGCCACGGCAACACCGGCGAGCATTACACTGATGAGTGCTGCCAGGCCAAGAAACTGCCGGGCCTTCTCAAGCGCCCTGTTTAACTCCGGGCGCCCGTCTTCGACCGAGAGTATTTGCTCTCCCGGCTGCAGGCTGTCGACAAGGATATCGCGGAAAACCGCTATGGCCTGGCGCGACCCTGCGATCAACACACGGTAACTGACCAGTGCACCCACACCAATCAGGCCAGTATCGTCAAGATCCGCCTGGTTCATCAGCACGCGTGGCGCGATACTGAACATTTCGCCGGCGCGATCCGGCTCGTAGCGCAACACCTTTCTGACAGTGAAATCAGCAACACCCAGGCTGACCCGGTCACCGACCACCAGCCCCAGCAACTGCAACAGGCGCGCTTCAACCCAGATATCACCGCTTGCCGGTATCCCGGCCGTTGCCACATCTGC
Organism: Gammaproteobacteria bacterium; assembly: GCA_029859555.1. Classification (GTDB taxonomy): domain Bacteria; phylum Pseudomonadota; class Gammaproteobacteria; order UBA9214; family UBA9214; genus UBA9214. Next base: position 124 of record JAOUCV010000370.1, on the reverse strand, counting down.
ACCAAACGGGGTGTCACTGATACGCAAGGTGCCGCGTAACGGGTAACCCGCGGCGACCGACTTGACCTCAACCAGCTGCGGTCGCCCAGCTGCGGATATCACGCTGCGAAATTGCTGCGTCATA
>JAOUCV010000368.1 GCA_029859555.1 Gammaproteobacteria bacterium | reverse complement strand
TGATGCGGCACACGTGATGGCGCAGGCTGTGCAGGAACTCTATCCCGGTACCCAGGTGACCATCGGCCCGGCCATCGAAAACGGTTTTTATTATGACTTTTCCCGCGAGGATGCGTTTGCCCCGGACGACCTGTCGGCGATTGAGAAACGCATGCACGAGATTGTGAAACGTGATCTCAAAATCGAACGTGAGGTCTGGGATCGTGACCAGGCCGTCAAGGTGTTCGGTGACATTGGTGAAGTCTACAAGGTAGAAATCATCAAAGACGTTATTCCTGAAGGTGAGGAAGTCTCGGTGTACCGCCAGGGCGACTGGTTCGATGTGTGCCGTGGACCGCATTTGCCAAGTACCGGCAAGCTCGGCAAGGGTTTCAAGCTGATGAAGCTGGCGGGTGCTTACTGGCGCGGTGACTCAAACAATCCCATGCTGCAGCGTATCTATGGAACAGCGTGGCGTGACAAGAAAGAACTGAAGGCCTATCTCGAACGTCTTGAAGAGGCCGAGAAGCGTGACCACCGCAAGCTCGGCAAGGTCATGGACCTGTATCATACGCAGGAAGAAGCGCCGGGCATGGTGTTCTGGCATGACAATGGCTGGCAAATTTACCTGGAGATCCAGGATTACATTCGCGGCATGCTGAAACAGCATGGCTACAAGGAAATCCATACGCCGCAAATTATCGACCGTTCGCTGTGGGAAAAATCCGGGCACTGGGAAAAGTTTTCCGATGACATGTTTACTACGGAATCGGAAAACCGTACCTATGCCATCAAGCCGATGAACTGTCCGGCGCATATCCAGATATATAACCAGGGTCTGAAAAGTTATCGTGACCTGCCATTGCGGCTGGCCGAGTTTGGTTCCTGTACCCGTAATGAACCCTCGGGTACCTTGCATGGCCTGATGCGGGTGCGAAATTTTGTGCAGGATGACGCGCACATCTTCTGTACCGAAGACCAGATACAGGACGAGGTTTCATCCTTTATCGATCTGCTCTACCAGGTGTATGCCGATTTTGGTTTTGAAGAAGTCAGCGTGAAGTTCTCCACACGCCCGGAAAGCCGGGTGGGGGATGATGTTTTATGGGACAAGGCGGAAGCAGCATTGCAGGCGGTGCTGGAGCATAAGCAGCTGGACTGGGAACTGCAGGCGGGCGAGGGCGCTTTCTACGGGCCCAAGATCGAGTTCAATCTGAAAGACTGCCTGGGTCGGGTCTGGCAGCTGGGAACCATCCAGCTGGATTTTTCCATGCCGGACCGTCTCGGTGCCCACTATATTGCCGAGGACGGCAGCAAGCAGGTGCCGGTCATGTTGCACCGGGCTATTTTGGGGTCGCTGGAGCGATTTATAGGGATTTTGATCGAGCATTACGCCGGTTCTCTGCCACTTTGGCTGGCCCCGGTGCAGGCTGTAATCCTTAATATTACCGACAAGCAGGCTGACTATGCGCGAAAAGTAGAAGAATCCTTGAGAAATCAGGGCTTGAGGGTCAATTTGGACTTGAGAAATGAGAAGATCGGCTTTAAAATCCGCGAGCACACTATTAAACACATTCCCTATTTGCTGGTAATCGGCGATCGGGAAGTTGAAGCTGGTACCGTGGCCGTGCGCACGCGAAGCGGTGGTGACCTGGGCAGCATGCCGATTGAAAGGCTTGCCGAGGGACTGCACACCGAGTCTGCGAGCCGCGGCCGTAATGTTTTGGAGGATTGAAGTATCGCTGCAAAAAAACCGCAACACCGGATCAATGAAAAGATTGTTGTTCCTGAAGTACGGGTAATTAACCAGGAAGGTGAGCAAGTCGGAATTGTCTCTATAGACGAGGCGAACAAGCTGGCCAACGAAAACAATCTGGATCTGGTTGAGATTTCACCGAATGCGGAACCGCCAGTTTGCCGAATCATGGATTACGGCAAATTCCGGTTTGAGGAGAACAAAAAACTCCAGACCGCAAAGAAGAAGCAGAAGCAGACCCAGGTTAAGGAAATCAAGTTCCGGCCGGGTACCGATATTGGTGATTACAATATCAAGCTGCGCAAGCTGATCAGCTTCCTTGAAGACGGTGATCGTACCAAGGTGACGTTGAGGTTCCGTGGTCGGGAGATGGCGCACCAGGAACTCGGGATGCAGTTGTTGATGCGTGTGAAGGCTGACCTCGAAGAGTACGGGACAGTAGAGCAGGAACCAAAGATGGAAGGCCGCTTGATGGTGATGGTGCTGGCACCGAGAAAGAACAAGTGAGCCGGAACAGGTTTATATAGATTCATTTTGGAGTAACAGGAAATGCCTAAGTTAAAAACGAACCGGGGTGCTGCAAAGCGCTTCAAGAAGACAGGATCAGGTGGCTTCAAGCGTGGCCAGTCTCATCTTCGTCACATCCTTACCAAGAAGAGCAGCAAGCGCAAGCGCCAGCTGGGCTCGCCGGCTGAAGTGAACCAGGCAGATGTTGCCATGGTCCGCCGTATGCTGCCTTTTGTCTGAATATTTTTTTTAGAGGTCGTTAGCAATGCCAAGAGTAAAACGTGGAGTTACCGCGCACGCCAAGCACAAAAAGGTGCTGGGCAAGGCGAAAGGTTATTATGGTGCGCGCAGCAAGGTCTACCGCGTCGCCAAGCAGGCTGTTATCAAGTCGGGTCAGTATGCCTATCGTGACCGTCGTCAACGCAAGCGTCAGTTCCGTACCTTGTGGATTGCCCGTATTAATGCGGCAGCCCGCGAGAATGGTCTGTCATACAGCCGGCTGATTGACGGAC
>JAOUCV010000064.1 GCA_029859555.1 Gammaproteobacteria bacterium | reverse complement strand
TGTCGGGAATGGCATGGAGTGTGTGGACGCTTTATTTTTCACGGATTGACGCAGTCGTTGCAACAAGTGTTGCTGGTAGATGCGTGACACACCCTGTTCAAGTCGTAATGCTGCGCTATTCAGATCGAAGGGTACAGAGAGAGTGATGGCAGTAACCGGTATTGCCTTTTCACCCTGTTCACCCAGCCACTTGAGCAACACATTGCCGCCAAGAGAGTAGGCGATGACGGCGATATTATTTTCGGGATGCAGCCGGCAAAGACGTTGCATGACGAAGTCAATATCGCCGGTATCGCCCGAGTGGTAACTGCGTGGCAGTCGGTTTGATTCTCCACTGCGGCCGCGGAAGTACATCAGTCCGGCGGTGTGACCACTGTTTGCGAGTGCGTTTAGCATTCCGCCGGCGTAATGTGAATCAATCGATCCCTCAAGGCCATGCAGAACCAATACACACAGACCATCAGTCTGGGGTGTCCAGTCGATGTCTACAAAATCGCCATCCGGTAGCTCTATGCGTTCACGTCTGAGCGGCGGAATATTGCGCGCACGAAACAGGGACGGATACAGTGTTTGCAGGTGCGGTCCGGGCAGCCACCATGCCGGACGGAAGGCACTGCGGGTAATCATTGGCAGATGCCGGCTGTTCCCAGGTCAGGTTGAGACCCGGTTTTTGATCAGGTCATCGACCACGCCCGGGTCCGCCAGTGTCGATGTGTCACCCAGTGAATCCATTTCATTGGCCGCGATCTTGCGCAAGATACGGCGCATAATCTTGCCTGAACGTGTTTTTGGCAAACCGGGTGCCCACTGGATGATGTCAGGCGTGGCGATCGGTCCGATTTCCGAGCGAACATGGGTAATCAGTTCCTTGCGGAGTTCATCGCTGGGTTCGACACCATGGATGAGCGTGACGTAGGCATAGATCCCCTGTCCCTTGATGTCATGGGGGTAGCCGACGATGGCCGCTTCCGCGACGGTATCGTGCAGTACCAGTGCGCTTTCAAGTTCAGCGGTACCGAGATTGTGACCCGAGACAATTAACACGTCATCAACACGACCGGTAATCCAGTAATCACCATCGGCGTCGCGGCGGGCGCCGTCACCGGTAAAGTATTTCCCCGGAAATGCACTGAAGTAGGTGTCAATAAACCGCTGGTGGTCTCCGTAAACAGAGCGCATTTGTCCGGGCCAGGGGTGTGTCATTACGAGGTTACCTTCGGCAGCGCCTTCCAGCACCTTGCCTTTGTTATCAACGATCGCTGGCATCACACCAAAGAACGGCTGTGTCGCAGAACCCGGTTTCATTTTTACAGCGCCGGGCACACCGGCAATCATATGGCCGCCAGTTTCAGTTTGCCACCAGGTGTCGACAATGGGGCAGCGTGCATTACCGATGCTGTGGTAGTACCACTCCCAGGCTTCCGGGTTTATGGGTTCGCCAACGGTACCGAGCAGGCGCAGGCTTTCACGTGAGGTTTTCTTCACCGGGTCATCACCCATGCGCATCAGTGCTCGCAGCGCGGTAGGCGCCGTGTAGAAGGTATTGACCTTGTGCTTGTCGCAGACCTGCCAGAAACGCGAGGCATCCGGGTAGGTTGGCACGCCTTCAAACACCAGCGTGATGGCGCCGTTGCAAAGTGGACCATAGACGATATACGAGTGGCCGGTAACCCAGCCGACATCGGCGGTACACCAGTAAACATCGCCATCATGGTAGTCAAATACATACTTGTGCGTGATAGCGGCATACAGTAAATAGCCGCCGGTTGTGTGCAGCACACCCTTTGGTTTACCTGTGGAACCGGAGGTATAGAGAATAAACAGCGGGTCTTCGGCGTCCATTTGTTCTGCGGGACATTCATCTGGCACCGTAGCAGCGGCCTCGTGGTACCAGATATCACGATCATCAAGCCAGCCGGTATCTGCTGTTGTATGGCGGACCACGATGACGCTGTGTACATTCGGGCAGGACTCCAGTGCCTTGTCGACATTGGCCTTCAGTGGTACCGGTTTGCCGCCACGAATACCTTCATTGGCGGTAATGACAGTCTGACAATTCGAGTCAAGGATACGGTCCTTGATGGATTCCGGTGAGAAGCCGCCAAATACTACCGAGTGCACGGCACCAATGCGTGCGCAGGCGAGCATGGCGTAGACTGCCTCGGGGATCATTGGCATGTAGATACAGACACGATCACCTTTGCGTACATTGCGTGACTTGAGTACGTTCGCCAAACGGCAGACATGTGCATGCAATTCCCGGTAGGTTACCTTGCTGTCATCTGCCGGGTCATCTCCTTCCCAGATCAACGCGGTCTGGTCACCGCGGGTTTCGAGGTGTCTGTCAACGCAGTTGACGCAGGCATTCAGTTTGCCGCCTTCAAACCAGCGGATGTGTCCCTTGCTATAGTCCCAGTCAAGCACCTTGTCCCAGGGTTTGTCCCAGCTGAGAAATTTTTCTGCCTGGTCGGCCCAGAAGCCGGCAGGGTCGCTGATGGATTCTTCATACATGGCCTTGTACGAGGCTTCATCAATCAGCGCGTTGCGGGAAAATTCTGCAGGTACGTTATAAATCTTGCTGTCTGACATCGGGGTGCTCCAGGTGCGGTAATTTCCTGTTAGGGGGTTATCCGAATACTGATTATAGTCCTGATATTTTCTGTGCCAAGCACCTGTTTTATGGTGTAGCGGGTGACGCTGTATATCTTGCCGGTGCGGGTAACTCTCTGCCCGTCGGAATAGAACGGATGTCCCAGTGTTCAATCGCCCACTGCCAGAGTTCCTCGCGGCTGGCATCCTGTGGTGTGTCAGGTAGCGGCTGGCCCAGGAAACGCAGTGCATCGATGATGGCGCTATTAAGGTCATCCATATCAATGCGTTGCGCAAAGGTTTGCTTGCTGAGCTTGGCATTTCCGGCATCGACCGCGATGGGTAAATGCAGGTAGGCGGGCGCTGGTAACCCCAGTAACTGTTGCAGGTAAATCTGTCTCGGTGTTGATTCCAGCAGATCGACGCCACGGACAACGTTGTTGATTTGCTGCTCACCATCGTCGACCACAACGGCAAGCTGGTAGGCAAACAGTTTGTCTGTACGCCTGATGATGAAATCACCGATGTCAACGGCCAGTTGCTGGTGCACGGCGGGTTGCAAGCGGTCCGGCATATCGATAGCTGCATCACCGACGCGTACACGCAGCGAGCGCGGGCTACGCCCCTCCGGCAACCCTTCGCGGCAGGTGCCGGGGTAGGCCGTGCTGCCTGCAAGTTCCTTGCGCGTACAACTACAATCGTAGACGTGGCCCTGTTGTTGAAGCTGTTCCAGTGCTGCCTCGTAGAGGTGGGTACGTTTGCTTTGATAGCTGACGGGGCCGTCCCATGTCATGCCCAGTCGCTCGAGTGTTGTCAGTATGTCAGCAGTAGCACCGGGGACTTCACGGGGGGTGTCAACATCCTCGATCCTGAGTAACCATTCTCCATGCTGGTGACGTGCATCAAGAAAACTGCCCGTGGCCGCTACCAGGGAGCCGAAATGCAACGGCCCGGTTGGTGAGGGTGCGAAGCGTCCACGGTATCCGGTCGCTATGTGCATTTACAGGGTATTGAGTCCCAGACATCCCGCGGAAATTCCTGCAGGTTCTGAAACAAAAAAGCCGGCAGTTGCCGGCTCTCTGATGATTTGATTGCACATTGCCAAACTAGCCCATCTGCTTTTCCCGGATTTCATCGATCACCTTGCAATCGATGCACAAGGTGGCGGTCGGGCGCGCTTCAAGCCGCTTGACGCCGATCTCAACGCCGCAGGCCTCGCAGAAACCAAAATCGTTGTTATCGAGGTTGCGGATGGATTCATCAATCTTCTTGATCAGTTTGCGTTCCCGGTCACGGGCGCGTAGTTCCATACTGAATTCAGATTCCTGCGTGGCGCGGTCATTCGGGTCCGGAAAGTTTGCTGCATCATCCTGCATGTGATGAACGGTGCGATCCACTTCTTCCATCAGTCCACGTTTCCATGCAAGCAGGATATCCCTGAAGTGTGCCGTCTGCTTGTCGCTCATGTATTCCTCACCCTTTTTCTCCTGGTAGGGAGCAATGCCGGGTACAGGACCGATTTGCGAGCCTGTCTTTTTACTGGTGGCTTTCTTCGGGGCGGCTTTCTTCGCGGTGGTTTTCTTTGCGGCGGCTTTCTTTGGCGCAGCTTTCTTCTTGGCTACGGCTTTCTTTGGAGCAGCCTTTTTGACGGTTTTCTTTTTCGAGACAGTCTTTTTACTGGCCGTTGCCTTGCTCGTTACTGCTTTCTTTTTTGCCGCCATCTAGGGAATCTCCAGCTTTTGCTGATTTAACATGCTGTTTGGATTGGAAAAAAATCTTTAATCCCGGGGCTTTCTACAGGTATTATTATCGCCGGGCAACAGCTTCAGGGGCGTTATTTATACGCCACTTTTGCTATTAGTCAAGAACAGGAATTTAGCCGTAACCGTCGCTCTCCAATACTGTTTTGGCCGGGGGGGGAATTCAACCAGGGTGTTTAATTTTTTTAAAGAAGGAATTGGCAAAATGCAACCGCAATTACAGGCGCTTTTATTTGATGTGGACGGTACTTTGGCAGACACCGAGGAGGTTCATCGGCAGGCATTTAATGCAGCATTTGCCGAGGCTGGTCTGGACTGGGTCTGGAGTCATGAGCGTTACCATAACCTGTTGTCAGTAACCGGTGGCAAGGAGCGTATACGTTTCTACCTTGACCAGGATCGTCCGGATTTTCAGTTGCCCGCTGATGCAGATGAATTTATCGCCGCTTTGCACCGTAGTAAAACTGAACACTATGTCGGCATGCTCACGAAAGGTGAGGTGCCGTTACGTCCCGGTGTTGACCGGTTGATCAGGGAGGCACATGCCAGTGGTTTGCGGCTGGCAATTGTCACTACTACCACGCCGGCAAATGTCAGCGCCTTGTTTGAGTACAGTTTTGGTGTTCACGAGGATGAATGGTTTGAACTGGTAGCCGCCGGTGGTGTGGTAGCAAACAAGAAACCCGCACCTGATATCTATAACTACGCACTGGAAAAGATGGGGCTGAAGGCAGAGGAATGTCTTGCACTCGAAGATTCAGGCAATGGTGCACTGTCTGCGCGTGCTGCGGGTATTGATGTCGTTATCACTGTCAACCGCTATACAGACCAGCACGATTTCACGGAGGCGGTGCTGGTACTGGATCACCTGGGCGAGCCGGACATGCCTTGCAAGATGCTGCAGGGTGAGTTGTCGCCGGGTCCGGTTGTCGATACGGATTACTTGCGGCGTCTGCACGCACTTTGCAGGTCTGCATGACAATAAGGCAAGCAACGCGGATGCAGTTGATCCAGCCATTTCACGTAATGGCCCTGCTGGCACGTGCGCGTGAACTGGAAGCAGCCGGTCGTTCAGTTATTCACATGGAAATTGGTGAGCCGGATTTTGTTACCCCGCAACCGCTGATCGATGCCGGTATCAAGGCGTTGCAGGACGGCCATACACACTACACGCCGGCAACAGGACTGTGGGCGTTGCGTGAAAAGATCGCCGGGTTTTACCGGACACGTTACGGCGTCAGTATTGAGCCGGAACGGGTCGTGGTGACCCCCGGCGCCTCGTCTGCGCTGCAGCTGGTGCTGGCGGCGCTGGTTGATAGTGGTGACACGGTGTTGTTGTCAGATCCTGGCTACCCCTGTAATCGTAATTTTGTGCACTTGCTAAACGGTAAGCCAGTGGCTATTCCGGTGGGCGCGGCGAACGACTATCAGCCATTGCCGCAGCAAGTGAGTGATAGCTGGACAGCGCAGGCCCGGGCGCTGCTGATTGCTTCCCCGTCAAACCCGACGGGTACCTTGCTTGATGAACAAACGCTGCGTGAATATCACGCTATCACGGACCAGAAGGGCGGCAGCCTGATTGTCGATGAGATCTATCACGGCCTGACCTATGATGGCCCCGCATCTACTGCACTTGCCGTGTCGGACGATATTTTTGTCATTAACAGCTTCTCAAAGTATTTCGGTATGACCGGCTGGCGACTTGGCTGGCTGGTGGCGCCGCGCGAGGTGGTAGCGGATATCGACAAGCTGGCACAGAACCTGTTTCTGGCAGCGCCGACGCCGGCACAGTACGCTGCACTCAGGGCCTTTGATGAGGATGTGCTGGAGATTCTTGATGAGCGCCGTGATGAGTTTCGTGCGCGACGCGACTACCTGCTACCAGCCCTGCGCGATATCGGTTTTGATATACCCGTCAACCCTTCAGGCGCATTCTATCTTTATGCGAATTGCAGTCGCTTTACCGATGACAGTTTTTCCTTCACCAGCCGCCTGCTGGAAGAAGCGGGTGTTGCGATAACGCCGGGAATCGATTTTGGCACCAACCGGCCTGAACATCACGTGCGCTTCGCCTATACGACATCATTGGAAAACCTGCAGGAAGGTGTACAACGTCTGGCACAGGCGCTGTGAAAAGTACAATGGCGGGCCTGTGAAAATATCTATAGGATAGTTATGGCAGTGATCTGCAAAACTTCATGGGGCAGCACCGGGCTGCACTGTTGACAGGTAGTGTAAAAGAGCTGATGCATACGTGAACAAGCAAATTACACTGTCAAAAATCCATGAATCCCCTCGTATTGTAGGTATCCTTATTGGTCTGTGTATAGCGCTGCTCGTTATTCTGGTGCGCAACAATGGTGGCCTGCAGTTTCTTGATCTAGAAAGTTATGACCTGTTGCTCAGTATGCGAGCATCAAAGGCAGTTGCAGAATCGCGGGTTGTACTGGTGTCCGGTAGCGAAGAGGATATCCAGACTCTGGGTGAGTGGCCCATGTCCGATATGACCCTTGACCGGGTTTTTGAAAGGCTGACTGCGGCCGGTGCGCGCGCGATCGGTCTGGATATCTACCGGGACATGCCGATACCGCCCGGTTCATCTGAATTGCAGCAGACCCTGTTAGGCAATGATCGCATTATTGTGGTCAAGAAATTCGGTTCGCATGATTCTCCGGGTGTGAAACCACCTGCCTACATGGAAGGCAGCGGTCGTGTTGGTTTCACGGATACCGTTGTTGATGCAGATGGCATCGTGCGGCGAAGTTTATTGTTTCTGGATGATGAAAGCGGTGTGTCATATGGTCTCTCGCTCAGGCTGGCGCTGCTGTATCTCGCGGATGAGGATATCTGGCCACAGGCGGGCGAGCCTGATCCGTCTTATATCCGTCTTGGCGAGGTAACCCTGCCGCCATTTGAGCCCGATGATGGTCCTTATATCAATGCCGATGCAGCCGGCTACCAGCTATTACTGAGTTATAGCGATGGCGTTGATGCCTTCCCGGTTATTGGCCTGGTGGATTTGCTTGCAGGCAACATTGCGGATGAGGTATTTCGGGACAGGATCGTAATTGTTGGTATCTCGGCAGACAGTGTAAAAGATGCCTTCTTTACGCCTATCAGCACCGGATTGCAGGAGCACAAGAGTGTTCCGGGTGCCATGGTGCATGCCTATCTTGCCAGCCAGCTGGTGCGGGCAGGGATGGATGGTGAGCAAATCTTGAAAACAGTCAGTGAACGCTATCAGCTGTCCTGGATTCTGTTGTGGGGGCTGCTGGGAAGTATGGCAGGTCTGTTTGTCAGATCTTTTCCAAGACTTGTTTTGCTATCGATCAGCGGGGTTGCTGTTATTGCTGCAACATCCTGGTGGGCGTTCCAGTATGGCTGGTGGTTCTCCCTGATAGGGGCAGCTGTCAGCTGGTTGCTTTCGGCCAGTTTGGTGACTGCCTACTTGTCCGGCTACGAGCGGCTGCAGCGTGGTCTGCTTATGGAGTTATTTTCAAAGCATGTCTCCAGTGATGTCGCAGATGAAATCTGGAAGAACCGCGACCAGTATTTCTCACTGGGCAGGCTGCGTTCACAAGAACTCACGGTTACCGTGATATTTACTGATATTGAGCACTTTACCACTATTTCAGAGAAGCTCGATCCGGAAGCACTGATGGACTGGCTGAACAACTACATGGAGTTAATGGCCAATATGGTCATCAAGTGCGGTGGCGTTGTAGATGATTATCACGGTGATGCCATCAAGGCGGATTTTGGCGTACCGATTGCCCGCACCACCGCGGAGCAGATCAGGCTGGATGCCATCAATGCGGTTAATTGTGCGCTGGGTATGAAGCAAGAGCTGGAAAAGTATAACCAGAAGACCAGGGAGCAGGGTCTGCCCAATCTGCGAATGCGCGTGGGCATCAGTACCGGCACTGTGGTGGCAGGTTGCCTGGGCAGTTCCGAGCGGATGAAATACACGACCATTGGCGACACGATAAATACGGCAGCAAGAATCGAGACGCTGGACAAGGAATCGTTCAATACCAGTGAGGAATCATCAGACTGTCGTATATTGGTGGCGGAGTCTACAATGAACTATATAAAAGGCACGTGGCAGGCAGAACCGGCCGGATCAGTAGTGTTGCGGGGGAAAACCAGGCCAGTTACCGTCTACCGTGTCGATACCTGTGTGGCGGGAGAGGTTAATCATTATGTTCCGGGTGGAGTGATAACGTGAAAATTCGTATATGCATTACAGTCGTATGTCTCGCGCTTTCTGTGGCAACGGGGGCGGCGATTGCGCAGGCCGCTGAAGCCGCGAAGTCCGGGGCATCCAGTGAGAAGGCTCAGTCAAGCAGTGGCGGTACCAGTAGCAGTGCCAGCCAGAAGGCCAGGGCAGTGCCGGTTTATACGCCACCCAAAAGGGGAGCGCCGCTCGCAAGGGTTGGTGGCGGTTCACGTGGCGTTGAGGATGGTCTGCCGTATATTTCGGTGATAACGCCGGATCATGTTGGCTACACCAGCATGTCTGCCCCTGTTCTTTACTGGTATATCTCTGAAGATATGAAAACCCGTTTTGAGTTTGCCCTCATCAATGATGATGATATCGAGCCGATGGTCGAGGTGACGTCCGAGCAGATGATGACAGCCGGACTCAATTCCATGAACCTGGCTGATCACGGCGTAACCCTGCAGCCGGGTGTTGCCTATCAATGGTCTGTGGCATTGGTATCTGATGAAAATAAACGTTCCAGCGATATTGTTTCCAGCGGGCAGATAGAGTTGCTGGAGATGACAGAAGAGCAAAAAACCGTGCTTGAAAATACCAGCGGAGAAGATCGCGTGGCAATTCTTGCAAGAGAGGGCTACTGGTATGACACCTTCGACAGTATGTCCCGACTGATTGCAGACAATCCGGATAACGCTACCCTGCGTACACAGCGTGCCGCCTTGCTGGAGCAGATCGGGTTGCCGGTAGTGTCAGCGGCCAGCAGGTGATTGTCGTTCCAGGTAATCGCGGACGCGCTCCGCTTCTGCAATAACAAGCGCACCTGTAGGAGCGGAGCGTATCCGCGATGTTGCTCGGCAGCTTAATTCATCGCGCATGCGATGCGCTCTGCGTCAGT
>JAOUCV010000063.1 GCA_029859555.1 Gammaproteobacteria bacterium | reverse complement strand
TTTTCGAGGCGCGCTATGCTGATGCTGATACTACAGACACAATATCACTGTCTGTGAATACCCGTTATCCGGTTACCCGTGCATTTCGCATTAATCCACGATTCAGGGTCGATTTCCGCAACAACAGCAACGATGATTCTGATCAGGTGATCTATCGACCATCATTACGTCTGAACTATCAGCTTAAGCGCCGCTTGCGTTTTGAGGCCGAACTGGGTGGTGAGTGGTCAGAGCGGGAGATTGCCGATGGATCAGATAAATCCCGCAGCTATTTTATCAATATTGGTTACCGGGCAGATTTTTAGCCTGTCCATGGCCCTGTCTGCCCCTTTCTTGATATCTACCGTGCCGATAGATTTTCAGTCGCCATTGTTGTGCGGGATATTGGCCGGGACAACTGAAAACGGCCCCGCAGGGCCGTTTCATTTCGATTGAGAAACCTGGCTCAGGCGAGCATTGATTTCTTTAGCTTGCCGATGGCATTCTTTTCCAGCTGCCGAATTCGCTCGGCGGAGACACCGTAACGGGCAGCAAGCTCATGCAATGTACTCTTGTCCTCTGTCAGCCAGCGTTCCTGGAGAATGGTACGGCTGCGTTCATCGAGTTGTTCCATGGCGACCGACAGATCTCCGCTCGTTTCGCTGCTCCAGTCTGACTGTTCAATGACCAGTGCCGGGTCATTGGACTCGTCTGTCAGGTAAGCAGCCGGTGCGAAGTGATGTGAATCCTCATCGTCATCGGCAGCGCTTAGATCAAAACCGATATCCTGACCGCTGAGACGTGATTCCATCTCCATGACGACTTCCGGCTTGACACCAAGGTCTTCAGCAACGTTGTTCACTTCCTCCTGGTTCAGCCAGCCGAGGCGTTTCTTTTTACTGCGCAGGTTGAAGAACAGTTTACGCTGTGACTTGGTGGTGGCGACCTTTACGATGCGCCAGTTGCGCAGCACAAACTCATGTATCTCGGCACGGACCCAGTGGACCGCATAGGACACCAGGCGTACGCCCGCGTCCGGGTCAAAACGTTTCACTGCCTTCATCAGGCCAATGTTGCCTTCCTGAACCAGATCGCCCAGTGCCAGTCCGTAGCCGCTGTAACCGCGCGCGATGCGAACTACGAAGCGCAGGTGTGACATCACCAGCTCTCTCGCGGCATCCAGATCACCTTCAGCTTGCAAACGCAGCGCCAGAGAGCGCTCTTCAGTGGCGCTCAATACCGGAATTTTAAAAGCAGCATGGATATACTGATCCAGGTTGCCTGTCGGCATGGGTATCGCAAGTGTTTGATTTCTGGTAACTAAATCCTGAGACATGGATTTCCTCTCCCTATCAACGTGGTCCATCTTAGCACTCAGGATGATAGAGTGCCAATCCCGCGGGAAGTTCCCTGAAATCGGTCGCCTGCTGCGATTCTTGAGCAGCTTTAGCTGGGTTCAATGGCGTCCAGATGTCGGCCGACAGCCAGCCAGGAGCCCAGCAGTCCCAGGCACATGCCGCTGAAAACCAGTACCCATAGCAGCTGCAACGGCAGCGTCTCAAGCTGGAAGTCGCTTTGGTAGAGTCCGGCCAGCCTGGCGACCGGCTCGGACAGCAGCAGGAAGCCGGTCTCGACCAGTATCCATGCGATGACCGCGCCGAGTACGCCGTACCAGATGCCGCAGTAGAGGAATGGGCGGCGCACGAAGCCGTTGGTTGCCCCGATCAGCTTGGTGACCAGTATTTCTTCCCGGCGGTTCTGTATTTCCAGACGGATGGTATTGCCGATCATCAGCAATACCGCCAGTGCCAGCAGGCAGCTGATGATGAGGATGCCGCGGCGGGCGATTTCCAGGATTGCCGCCAGTCGTTGCACCCATTCCAGGTCGAGCTGTGCCAGTTCGGTTTCCGGCAGCTGGCTGAAGCGGTCGCGCAGGGTACTGGCGGCTGCCGGGTTGCTGTAGTCGCTGGCGGGCATCACCACCAGCAAGCTGGGCAGCGGATTTTCATCGAGTTTTTCCAGTACATCTGCAAAGCCGGAGCGTTCACTGAATTCTGCCAGTGCCTGTTCAGGGGTAACCAGTTGAACAGAACTGACTTCCGGCCATTCCCGGGCACGCTTTGCCAGCGACTCGGCGGTAGCTGTCGGGACACTTTTCTTCAGAAACACCGACACGCTGGCCTGTCCGTCCCAACTGCCGCTGAGCCGCCCGATGTTGTCCAGCAGCAGGTAAAGCCCGGCGGGCATTGCCAGCGCGATGGCAATGACGGCAGCAGTCATCAGTGAGGAAACCCGGCTGCGGTACAGCCGCCCAAGACTCTCCAGGGCTACCTGTGCATGGCGTTGCAGAAACGTCCGTGGCGACAGCATGCGCGCCAACTGCTGGCGCCAGTGGTGCTGTGAATGGCGCTGATTCTGGCGTTGGCGTTTTTTCATGTGTCCGTACTGCCCGCCGGATTTGCCAGCCGGCCCTGTTCCAGCGACAGCACCGGGTAATCCAGTTCCTGGATAAGCGGGATATCATGGCTGGCAATCAACACGCTGACACCGACATCATTGAACAGCGAAAACAGTGCCATGATTTCGCGCGACAGCTCGGGATCCAGGTTGCCGGTGGGTTCGTCTGCCAGCAGCAGCATGGGTTTGTTGACGACTGCACGGGCAATGCCGACACGTTGTTGCTCACCACCGGACAGGGTAATCGGGTAGAGCCGTTCCTTGTTCAGCAGTCCCAGCTTGTCGAGGGCGGCGCGTACCCGGCGACCGATGTCCTGGTAGCGATATCCGGCGATCACCAGGGGCAGCGCGACGTTGTCGAACACCGTACGATCAAACAGCAGATGGTGTTCCTGGAAAATAAAGCCGATCTTGCGACGGATATAGGGTATGCGCCGCTTGCTGATACGGGATACGTTCTGGTCATCAAGAAACAGCTGTCCACGGGTGCTGCGTTCGATCAGGGCAACGAGTTT
This sequence comes from Gammaproteobacteria bacterium, assembly GCA_029859555.1. GTDB lineage: Bacteria > Pseudomonadota > Gammaproteobacteria > UBA9214 > UBA9214 > UBA9214. Next base: position 6,578 of record JAOUCV010000063.1, on the reverse strand, counting down.
CAGCAGGGTACTTTTACCGGCACCGGAATGACCGGTGAGAAACGCCATGGCACCCTTCTCCATGTGGAAGCTGATGTTGCTGAGCGCTTCATATCCACCGGGATAGCGCTTGCTGATGTTGGTGAAACGGATCATGTTTTACAGGCTGCGTATGCGGTGTGTGTTAGTGTTGTTCTTTTTCAAAGAGTGCATTCACAAATTCCTCTGCATCAAATTCTCGAAGGTTTTCAATGCCTTCTCCGACCCCTATAAACCGTATCGGTATCTGCATCTGCTTTGCGATAGCAAAAATAATACCGCCCTTGGCGGTGCCGTCCAGCTTGGTGAGGGTGATGCCTGTGAGGCCAACGGCTTCATTGAATTCCTGTGCCTGGCTGAGCGCATTCTGGCCAGTGCCCGCATCCACCACCAGCATGACTTCGTGCGGGATAGCCTCGTCCGTTTTACCCATGACGCGTTTGATCTTCTTCAGTTCTTCCATCAGGTTGGCCTGGGTATGCAGGCGTCCGGCAGTATCGGCGATCAGGACATCGATGTTGCGCGAGCGTGCCGAGTTGAGTGCATCAAAAATCACCGAGGCCGAGTCGGCGCCCTGGTGTTGTGCAATCACCGGCACTTCATTGCGTTCGCCCCAGGCTTGCAGTTGCTCAACTGCGGCGGCACGGAAGGTATCACCGGCTGCCAGCATGACCTTGAGGCCCTGTTGCTGGAAGCGGTGGGCAAGTTTTCCGATCGTGGTGGTTTTGCCGGCACCGTTGATGCCAACCATCAGGATCACATAGGGACGGGTATCGTCAGGGATCGTCAGCGGCAGGCTGACTGGCTCGAGAATGGCCTGCATGCGCGTGTGCAGGGCCGCCAGCAGGGCATCAGCGTCGCTGAGCTGCTTGCGTGCTACCTGGTCGGTCAGGCTATCGATAATTTCGCGGGTGGCCTCGACACCGACGTCGGCAACCAGCAGCATGGTCTCGATTTCCTCCAGCAGTTCATCATCAATCGATTTGCTGCCGAGTACCAGGTCGGCAACACCGCCGGTCAGGCTTTGGCGGGTACGCGACAGACCTTGCTTGAGCCGCTTGAACAGCCCGGCCTTTTCAGGTTTGTCCGATTTGGTCGATGTTTTGTTTTTTCTGAAACCAAGCATGAAATTATTTGTCTTTAATTTGTCTGTGAATGATTAGGACATCAAGGGTCGGATATCCTATCATTCTCACCCCGTTCGGGTTAACTATCTATATGGAGCAACTGATGCGAAGTTTGCTGACACTATTCCTGCTGCTGACCAGCCAGGTACTGCTGGGTGCGGGTGCGGTTACAGAATACCGGCTGGACAATGGTCTTAAACTGCTGGTGAAACAGGATCACCGCGCACCGGTGGTGGTCTCACAGGTCTGGTACAAGGTGGGTGCCAGTTATGAGCATGATGGTATCAGCGGTGTTTCTCATGTGCTGGAGCACATGATGTTCAAGGGTACCGATGACCACCCGCCGGGCGAGTTTTCCCGCATTATTTCAGAGAATGGTGGAAGTGAGAATGCCTTTACCAGCAAGGATTACACCGCCTATTTCCAGCGCCTGGAGAAAAGCCGCTTGGCCGTCAGCTTTGAACTTGAAGCCGACCGGATGCGAAACCTGCACCTGCAGGACAAGGAATTCCAGAAGGAAATCAACGTGGTAATGGAAGAACGCCGGCTGCGTACCGAGGACAAGCCAACCGCGTTGACCTATGAACAATTCATCGCCTCTGCCTTTGTCAGCAGCTCTGTGCGGATCCCGACCATTGGCTGGATGGATGACCTGGAAAATATGGATTTGGACGACCTGCAGCACTGGTACCAGCGCTGGTACGCGCCCAACAATGCCATTGTGGTGGTCGTTGGCGACGTCGAGCCTGAAGAGGTGCTGGCGCTGGCAAAGAAATACTTCGGGCCGCTGAAACCGGAACAGATCGTTCCACCGAAGCCGCGCCTCGAGCCGGCCCAAAAGGGCAAGCGCTATATTATCGTGCAGGCTCCGGCAGAGGTTCCCTACACCATCATGGGCTACAAGGTGCCGGTGCTGAAAACGGCAAATGAGAGCTGGGAGCCATATGCGCTGGAGGTACTGGCCAATATCCTCGATGGTGGCGACAGCGCACGTCTGACCCGTGAAATAGTGCGGGGCAGTCAGATTGCCAGCAGTGCGGGTGCCGGTTATGACCTCTATGATCGTCAGGCAGGACTGTTTCTGCTGGATGCAACGCCCGCGGACAGTCATAGCATCGACGATGTACAGCAGGCGCTGTTTGCACAAATTCAACGGCTTAAAGACAAGCCGGTCACTAGCGACGAGCTGGAGCGCATCAAGACATCTGTGGTGGCAAGCAATGTCTACGAGCAGGACTCTTCGTTTTACCAGGCAATGAAAGTGGGCCAGCTTGAAGCGGTAGGCCTGGACTGGAAGCTGGCTGATTCCTATGTTGAAAACATCAAGGCAGTGACTGCAGAGCAGGTTCAGGCTGTCGCAAGCAAGTACCTGCTGGATCGGTATCTGACAATCGCAGAGCTTGATCCATTACCGATGGAGAAAGGCGGCAAGCCGGGCGCTGCCGCAAACGGGGGTGGTCATGGACACTAGAAAAATTATACGTCTGGGTGGTTTGTTAGGCAGTCTGCTGCTGCTGTGCCTGTCTGCAGTGCCGGCCGTGCATGCCATGCCTGCTATTCAGCACTGGGTTACTGATCATGGGGTACGCGTGTATTTTGTTCCGGCACCGGAATTGCCCATGGTGGATGTTACGGTGACATTCGCGGCCGGTAGCGTGCGCGATGCAGACAATCCCGGGCTCGCCAACATGACCAGCACGCTGCTTGATATGGGTGCGGCGGGTTTAAGTGCCGATGAGATCGCTACACGCATTGAGTCACTGGGTGCCGAGTTAAGTACGGTAGCAGCACGCGAGATGGCCATGGTCAGTTTGCGCAGCCTCAGTGACAGTGCATATTTGCAACCGGCGCTGGCATTGTTTGCCGATGTTATGACGCAACCGAATTTTGATAAAAAGGATTTCGAGCGTGAACGTCAGCGCAAGCTGGTTGCTATACGACGCAGTGAACAATCACCCTCTGCCATTGCGGGCTACCGGTTTTTTCATTCAGTATTTGGCGAGCATCCCTATGCACACCGCGTCAGCGGCATGGAAGATGATGTCAAGGCACTCAGGCTGAAACAGGTGAAGGCGTTCTACAAGCGCTATTACGTTGCGCAAAATGCAGTCGTCTCCATAGTTGGAGACCTGGATCGCAAGGCCGCAGAAGCACTGGTGCAGCAGGTCACCGGTGCTTTGCCTGCAGGAAGCCGGGCTGCTGCGCTGCCACCGGTAGCGGATTTGAGCAAGGCCAATGAAGAACGTATTTTGCATCCGTCAACACAGACACATGTGCGTATGGGTGCGCCTGGCATGCATCGTGGCGACCCTGACTATTTTCCACTCTATGTCGGCAACCATGTGCTCGGCGGTGGCGGCCTCGTTTCACGCCTGCATGAAGAAGTGCGTGAGCAACGCGGGCTGTCCTACAGTGTCAACAGCTATTTTTCGCCAATGGAGCAGAATGGCCCTTACCTGCTGTCATTGCAGACGCGCAATGACCAGGTGGACGAGGCGCTCGCAGTCATGCGCGACACGCTGCAGGACTTCGTTGACAAGGGGCCAACCGAAGAGGAACTGGTTTCTTCCAAGAAAAATATAACCGGTGGTTTCCCGCTGCGGATATCCAGTAACTCGGGAATTATCAGTCATATCAACATGATCGGTTTTTACGATTTGCCGCTGGATTATCTTGATACCTTTAGCGGCCATGTGATGAATGTGACCCGTGAGCAAATCATTGATGCCTACCAGCGCCGTGTTTCTCCCGAAACAATGGTGACGGTCATTGTCGGTGGAGAAAGCTGACACACACTATCCGCGTTTATTCTGCAGTTATTCGTACGCGGCCTGTCAGTTGCAACTGACAGGCCGCGTTGCGTTCTGCCGACTGTTTGTCGCCTTGCTGCAGTGTAATTTTCTCTCCAGGACATCCGGAAACGGACTTGGGCATGGAAGCCCGACCTCTGATCTCATACGCAGGGTGTGTATGCAGGCAGGATCATTACAGGGAGAAGATTATGAACAACACAGGGAAGTCGGTGACACGCAGCAAACAGTTGCTGCTGGCGTTAATGGCAATGGGAGCGTTTGCAAATGTGCAGGGGCAGACGATTATTTCTGAAGTGCTCTACGATGCGAGCAGTACCGATAACGGTAATGTCTTTGTTGAATTGTTCGGCCCTCCGGGGACCCTGCTGGATGGCTGGCTGTTACAGGGTGTCAACGGCGCAGATGGAAATGTTTATCGAAATATATTGCTGGCCGGTACGATACCGTCGGACGGCGTATTTTTGATCGGTGATGACAGTGGTGACGGTACCACCCTGGTTGGTGGCGCGGACCTTGTCAGGGAAGTTGACTTTCAGAATGGCCCTGACTCCATTGTGTTGCGCGATGATGAGTTGATACTTGATGCGCTCGGCTATGGTGATTTTGGCGGTGGGGTGTTTGCCGGTGAGGGCCGTGCAGCACCGGATGTGGTCGCGGGTAATAGCCTGGCACGCTTTAATCTGTTGCTGGATCAGAACGATAACCTGCTGGATTTCGCCGTACTGGATACGCCTACACCAGGAGATATCCCGCCGGCTGCAGTGCCGGTTCCGCCAGCCATGCTGTTGTTTTTGTCAGGGATATTTGGCCTGGCGGGCATTGCACGCAAACACGGTTGAACGGATGATGGCCCATTAGTGCAGCTTCATTGACTGCCGGGCAGCATGGCTGGATCATGTCTGCCCCATGAAACCTCAGCAGCAGGGCAATCAGCTTCGTATCATCGGCGGTCGCTGGCGCGGACGCAAACTGGCATTTGCAGCGGTGCCGGGCTTGCGTCCGACACCCGACCGGGTTCGTGAAACCCTGTTTAACTGGCTGGGGCCGCTGTTGCAGGATGCGCGCTGCCTCGATCTGTTTGCGGGCAGTGGTGCGCTGGGTATTGAAGCCGCCTCCCGTGGTGCGGCCGAAGTGGTGATGGTCGACAATGATCCGCTTGTGGTGCGTACCCTGCGCGAGCAGTTGCAGTTGCTGGGTTTTTCTGCGGCACAGGTGGTGCAACAGGATGTGAACCAGTGGCTGGCGAGGACGGCAACGCCATTTGATGTGGTGTTTCTTGATCCGCCATTCCGCCAGGACCGGTTGCCGGGCTGTATTGCACTGCTGGAGGCTGGAGGCTGGCTGGCTGCCACTGCGCGAATTTACCTGGAAGCCGAGCAATCCTGGACCCCGGTGTTGCCGGATAGCTGGGAGCTGTACCGCAGCAAGCAGGCCGGGCAGGTCGGTTATCATCTCGCGGTACGTGCCTGAGAACTATCCTGCCGGTTGTTCTGCAGGCACAGGAAGATAGCCTGTAACTGTACGAAATCAATCGTATGGGCCATAATCGGTGTATGCATACAATCGTTTACCCCGGCACCTTTGATCCGATCACGAATGGCCACACCGACCTGGTGGAGCGCGCCTCGCGTATCTGTGAGCAGGTGATCGTGGCTGTCGCAGTCAACTCTGACAAGGGCGGTGCTTTTCCGATAGAAACCCGGGTGTCGCTGGCGCGTGATGTACTGGCGCATATCGACAACGTCGAAGTATGCAGTTTTGATAACCTGCTGGTTGATTTCATGCATCAGAAACAGGCCGACATAATATTGCGCGGACTGCGTGCGGTGTCGGATTTCGAGTATGAGTTTCAGCTGGCCAGTATGAATCGCCATCTGGCGCCTGAAATTGAAACCATGTTTCTGACGCCGGCTGAACAGTATGCCTATATCTCCTCCAGCCTGGTGCGTGAAATTTCCAGTCTCGGCGGTGATGTAACGCCGTTCGTGCACAAGAAGGTTGTCGCCGCCTTGCGCGGACGCATGAATTAGGTTGTTGTTTGACTCGCTTCTTGAAGAGTTCCCGGATTTTCCCTGCAGGATTTTAGTATGGCCTTGATGATTACCGATGAATGCATCAATTGCGATGTGTGTGAGCCGGAATGCCCGAATGATGCGATCTATCAGGGTGAAGAAATATACGAGATCAACCCGGATCTGTGTACTGAATGCGTCGGGCACTTTGACACTTCGCAGTGCGTGGAAGTGTGCCCGGTGGAATGCATCCCGCTGAATCCGGACCGCGTAGAGAGCAAGGAGGTGTTAATGCTCAAGTACGAAAAGCTCACCGGCAAAAAGGCCAGCGGATGATCGCTGACCGGCAAGGATTGGGAATGAGACTCTGTTGCGGGGCCTTTTTGCTGTTTGCCATTTGTGTTTTCCAGGCGGTCGCCGCGACTGATCGGCCCCCGGTTGCGGCGATTTCCAGCGCGCACCCGCTGGCAACAGAGGCGGGCATGGAAATCCTGGCCGAGGGTGGTAATGCCTTCGATGCGGCGGTAGCCGTCAGTGCCGTGCTGGCAGTCGTAGAACCCTACAGCTCGGGTATCGGTGGTGGTGGTTTCTGGTTGTTGCACCGGGCG
>JAOUCV010000062.1 GCA_029859555.1 Gammaproteobacteria bacterium | reverse complement strand
CTCCCATGGCCAGGGTGGCAATATCATCCAGCTTGAAGGTGAACTCCATGGTTTTGGGGGCGATACCACTGATCGCGCCGATGGTTTCCACTCCCATGGCACCGAAATCAACCAGCAATCCGCTGGCAAGCGCCAGGAAAAAGACCGGCACCAGCGGGGGAAGGCGGGTGATGAGGCGTTTAAAAATCACCAGCAGCAGCAGCGTCGCAACTGCAACGCCCAGGGTCGGCAGATGGGTGTCAGGCACCTTGTCCACCCATTCGATAATGCGCTGCACCAGCCCTTCCTGTTCCAGTCCGACACCGAACAGCTTGCCCCACTGGCTGATGACAATAACCAGGGCTGCGCCGTTCAGGTATCCAAGCAGCACCGGTGTTGACAAAAAGCTCGCGACCACGCCCAGCTTGAACCTGGCGGCTATGATCAGGATAAGACCGGTGAATATCGCCAGCCAGGTACCCGCGATTATGGCCTTGGCCGGATCTCCCCCGGTGAGCGGTAGTATGGCCGCTCCCACCAGCAGTGCGACCGCTCCGTCAGGCCCTACATTCATATGGCGCGAGGAAGTGAAGAGAAAATAGCCCAGGGTTGCCGCGATAGCGCTGTAAATTCCGGCCATGGGGCCGAATCCCGCCAGTTCCGCATAGGCCAGGGCCGAGGGGATCAGCACCAGGCAGATGACAAGCCCGGCAAGCACGTCGGGTCCCAAATCCTTTTTTTGATATCCAGAAAGAACCTGGAGTCCCGGTAGAAAGCTCGTAAAGCTGGACAGGGTCATGGTTTTTGAATTCTGGTTGGTGTCTTCTTTCATGGTGACAGATGGGGGTGTTCACTATCTCTCGTTATGGTGGGACAGGATCCCGGGGATTATAGCAATCCCTTCTTCCAGTGTTGAACAAAATCCAAATATGATTTTTATAAGGACCGTTCTGGATATTGCTTTTCAAATCACACGGGTGATCTGAGCTGAAGAGCCCGTGCTATCTTTTCAAGTGCCTGGTGTATGTCTGCAGTTGCCCCAAACCCGGACACAGGGGCTGCTTCTGTATCAATCTATTTGCTGATACAGGCTATTGGCGATTACTCCCAACGGCACCGCATCTGGATGGCGGATCGCGATAACATAGCGCTGCTCGAATTTATTTTGCCAGCTCTGTCAGTTATCCCTCAATACACGCTCGTCGTATTCTGATTCGAAGAACAGTTTATGCCTGGCTTCTTCCTTGGCGAGTCCGAGAATGACCTTCCTGAGATGGCTTTCCGGAAGTTTTTCGGCCATGTCACTGTAGAGCTTATAAGCGGCACGTTCACGTTTCATCGCAACGATCAGGGCATCCTGGTAGGAGATGTCATCAGTGGCATCAACATCGATAAGGTAGTCGGAGATCTTGAGATCCAGTACTTCCTGTTCCGGGGTCAATTCGTGCTCGCCGCTCTTTACCGCCAGCAGGCGTTGCTTGTGACGTTGTTCCTCGGCAGAGAATTCCATTAATATTTCTTTCATGCCGCCTTTTTCAACGCGTCCGGCGAGGTCCTCATAGAAGTCGGCTGCCTGCTGCTCCTGGTCAATGGCATAGTCCAGTATTTCGTCAACGGTATTCATGCTGGTTCACCCGTGTTATCTGTTTGCGTAGCTGTAAACCCGTCAGGGTTCAGGAGCCGCTCAATACCGCGTGCGGCATGGTGGCCGTCTTCAATCGCGCTGATTGCATCGGCGGTACGGTTGGCAACATCGCCGCCGACGAACACCTTTTGCAGTGCTGACTGCTGGTATTCGCCCGGTGTGAATTTACCCCATTCAATGGCCAGCTGCTGCTGGTTTTCTTTTGACAGGAAGTCGAGGTCGCTGCCCTGGCCGATGGCCGAGATGATGCAGTCGTAAGTGTCGGTGTGCATGCGGTCTTCCTGCAATACCGGACGCGGACGTCCGCCTGTCGGGTCCTGTACCATTTCGGCTTCACCCCACTTGATGCTGACCTGTTGCGGCTTGTCCGCAGCGATGATCTCGACCGGGATGGCCTGCGGCACGATGTTGCAGCCTTCTTCCTGTGACTCGTGAATTTCTTCCTCATCGGCCGGCATGTCGGCAATGCGGCGGCGGTAGAGAATGGTGACCTCGGCGCCGAGACGACGCGATACGCGTGCGGCGTCCATGGCAACGTTGCCGCCACCAATGACGGCGACCCGGCTACCGATGCCCGGGTCACGCCCGCTGGCGACATCGGCGAGTACCTGCAGACCCGACAGCACGCGCGCGTGATCTTCCCCCTGGATACGCATATTGGAGGGCACCGACAGACCGGTGGACAGGAACACGGCAGCGTAATCCTGCAGCAGTTGTTCGAAGTCGATATCTTTGCCGATACGAGTGTTGTAGCGGATGTCGACGCCCAGAGAGACGATATAAGCAATGTCCTTGTCGAGATCAGCATCCGGCAGACGGTAGCTTGGAACGCCGTAACGCAGCATGCCACCGGCGGTTTCACCGGCTTCGAAGACAGTCACCGCGTGTCCTTTTTTGCGCAGATAATAGGCAGCACTGAGACCGCCGGGACCGGCACCGATGATGGCGACGCGGTGGCCGCTTTCGATGATCTGGTCGTTGAGAATACGCGGGTAGTCCTTTGCATCCACCTGGTCGACAATGAAACGTTTCAGCCAGCGGATCGCAACCGGCTCGCCGAGTATGCCAACCGGGCACACGGATTCGCAGCGGCGTGTACAGATGCGGCCACAGGTCGCCGGGAACGGGTTGGTGCGGTACATCAGCTGCAGGCCTTTTTCGTAGTCACCGTCGCGGATGCTGTGAATGTAATCAGGCACATCCATGTGTGCCGGGCAGGTGGCGACACAAATGCCACACTCTACACAGCGATCCGCTTCCAGTTTTGCCTGTGCCTCGCTGTAACCCCGGGCCACTTCCTCGAACGACTGCACGCTCTCGTCCGGTGACAGCATGTCCATCTCGATACGTTTCGGCGGGTAAAGATGGTAGCCCTCCGCGCGGCGGTAGCCATGTTCATTATTTTGCCAGGGCTTGTCGTCAACGCCCGCGGTGAAGTGAAACTCGTCCGGGTCTTCGCTGATCCAGGCGTATTCGTTGCTCATGCGCAGTGAAGCGGCGGTGCAGATATCCACGCACAGGCCGCACCAGCAGCAGCGGCCATAGTCAAAGCGCGGGCGCAGTCCGCTGTCACCGGTGCGGCCTTCAAACTCCGCGGCCGGCACCATGTCGATGGCGTGATTCTGGCAGATGCTATGGCAACTGCCGCAACCCACACATTCTTCGGATACATTGATGTGAAAGCCGCGATAGGCAGGCGCACCCGGGCGATCGATGGTCGGTCGTATGCTGGTGTAGGGTTTCTCGAAGGCGCGTTGCCAGACGAAAAAGGGCGACAGCAGGTCTCTCAGGTTCATGACAGCGTTGTCCCTTATCTCTCAATCTCGGGTGGATAGGTATGCAGCGAGACCATCAGGCCGGCGATGTCGGCGATGTTGGTGCCGACGGCAAGACGCTCCATCACTGCAATGGCGTGGGTATAGCTTGGGCCGCGTACGTGTACACGGCGCACGAATTCGCTGCCGTCAGTGACCATGTAATAACCGTATTCACCGCGGGTGCACTCGGCCTTGACATAGGTTTCACCGGCCGGCACTTTCCAGTGCAGTACATTCGGCATGTCGGCCTGGAATGGACCGTCAGTCGGGGCGTGGTCGAGGCACTGGCGAATCAGGTTGATGCTCTGGCGCGTCTCCTGCAGGCGCAGATAAGCGCGGCCGTAGGCATCGGCTTCATTGCCGCTGATGGTTTCGAAATCGAGGCGGTCATAAGCGAGGTAGGGTTCATCCTTGCGTATATCGCGCGCCAGGCCGCAGGCGCGCGCGTTGGGGCCGACAATGCCGTAGGGGTCGACCATGTCCGGCGTGATAATACCGAGACCTTTCGAACGTGCCTTGAACACGACATTGTTGAACATCACCCGCTCGATCTGGTCGAGCAGTTTTTCTGCGCCCTTCATGATTTCGCGGGCGCGTTCCTCAAAGCCGTCCGGCAGGCCGGCGCGCACGCCGCCGGGAACGATATACATATGATAGATGCGGGCGCCGGTCATTTCCTCGAACAAGTCCAGCACATAGTCGCGGTAGGCAAGCGTCCAGTTGGGCACGGTGTACTGGCCAAAGGCACCGCTCTGGCCGCCGATCCACATCAGGAAACTGGCCAGCCGCATCAGCTCCAGGTTCATGGTGCGCAACCAGATAGCACGCTCCGGCACCTCGATGCCGCTGATTTCCTCGACAGCGTGTGAGTACAGGTATTCGTTGAAGGTCGGTTCGGGTACCGCGATGCGACACACGACGGTGAAATTCTGGATGAAGCTGCGGCGTTCCATGAGTTTCTCGAAGCCGCGGTGCAGATAGCCGACGTGGGTCTTGCACGACACGATGGTGTCACCGTCCAGCACCAGCTCCAGCGACATATTGCCGGTAATACCCGGGTGCTGCGGTCCCTGCCACAGCTTGACGTACTTGCCCGAGGACAGGTCAGGCGGTTCCGGTTGCGCAAAATCCAGTGCGGCGGAATGTCCGGTTGAGAGCGTCATTCCTCGTCACCGCCGCGCTTCGGGTAGAGTTCCATTTTCATATGGACGCGCGGGACTTCGCTGTGGCGGCCCTCGCGGTGACCGAAACGCTCCTCGCTGAATACCCTGGTATCGAATTCGCGGCGCATTGGCGGGATCTGGTCCCAGCCCTCGAGGCAGAAGTCCTCGTCCAGGCGCGGGCTGCCCGGAAAGTTGATGCCGTACATCTCGCGCAGCTCGCGCTGGTAGGTCCAGGCCTGCGCCCACAGCGTGTGGATGGAGGTCATCTCCTCATGCTCGCGGTCAATGTCGACATGCACGCCCAGCGTATGTTTGCTGTCATAGTTGTGCAGCATGTAAACCAGAGTGAAGATGCCATCCTCTATGTAGTCGATGCAGGTGATAAAGTTGAGGTGGGTGTAGCCTTCACGGTCACGCAGTTCGCGAATCAGGATTTCGGCACTATCCTTGCCGATCTTCAGCGTCGTCATTCCCGGCTTGAGCACGTTGATGTTGTTGACATCAAAATGGCGTTGCAGTCTTTCCAGTAGTTCATTCATGAGTGTCGTTACCAGTTGTAATCAGGCATGTCCCAGTTCTTGATGACCTTCTTCTGGTTGGCCTTGTACCAGTCAAAGTTTTCCACGTAGCGATTGGCACCGTCGCAGCGGCCTGCCTTGATCTTGTTCTGCAGTTCCATGATGCCCGCCACCAGCACTTCGGGGCGCGGCATGCAGCCGGTGATGTACAGGTCCACTGGAATATACTGATCGAAGCGGTTGACGGTGTTGTAGCTGTCAAAATACATGCCGCCGTTAATCGGACAGATGCCAAGGGCAATGACGAACTTGGGTCCCTGCATCTGCTCATAACTGCGGATAATGCGCTTCAGTGTTTTCACCGAGGCATAACCGCCGATGATGAACACTGAAGATTGCCGTGGTGTCGGGCGGCCGGCGACGCCAAAGCGGTTGGCATCGAAACGCGCGGTCATCAAGGGGCGCAATTCGATGGCTCCGCAGCCGGTACCAAACGCCAGGATCCATAATGAATTTGCGCGTGCCCAGTTGGCGAAATCTTCCACCGCCTTGATCGGGTAGGGCTCGTAGGCCCTGGGACGGGCATTGCTGAACAGTTGTTGTTCCTCGTCCGTCAAGCCGGCATTTTCAAGCGTGTCTTCTGTACCCAGGGTTTTAATCATGATAGTACTCCTTCGAGATGATATTGCCACGTTCAGCGAGTCGGGAAGCGTTTGACCGCACCAACAGTAGGCGCTTTAGGCGAGGCGCACCTCGCAGGGAATGGCCCGTCCTTTCCAAGAGGTGCAACACCGCGGGCGAGCGCTTCCCGGCTCGCCCGCAGGGAGCTACCCAGATAATCCAATACGGCGTTACAGCCCTTGAAAAGGACATGGCCATTCCCTGCGGACTGTGCCTTGTCTTGGATTATCTGGGTAGCTCTGAACATGGCAATATCATCTCGAAGGAGTATCAAGCCCTCTCAGGAAAGCAGTACCATCTGCACGTATATAATAGACAAGATCCCGATCACTGTCGGGATTTTAAGAAAGAAGCGAATCCCCTGGTCGACGCGGAAGCGCGGGAAGGCTACGCCAACCACAATGGCGACCATGTAAATCAGCAGGGTCTTGATCATCAGTTCGACCCAGCCGGTGGCACCACCAAAAAACAGGTTCATGAACAGTATCAGCTTGGTTGCGCCAAACAGGGCACGGTTGGTCTGCAGCAAGCCGAGGTAGGCACTGTGGAACTCGGTGGGCGGGCCGATCGGGATCTCCTGTGGTGCCAGAAAAATATCGAAGGGTGAATAACCGGTCATACCGAGGAACGCCAGCATCGCGGCCAGCGTCGCGACCCAGTTGGTGAACAGCGTCCAGTTTTGCCAGCCGCCCTGTTGCGCGGCAACGATCTCCGTGATCGAGAGCGTGTCATACTGGATGACGATGGAAATGACGGCCAGTGCAAACGGCACCTCGTAGGCCGTCATCTGTGACAGCCCGCGCGCGATACCGATGGCGCTGTACGGATGGCCGCTTTCTCCGGCGCCCAGCGCCATGCCCAGCTGGCCAAAAAACATGAAGTAAATCACCAGGAACAGGTCGCCGGACATGCTGAAATTGGAGAACATTTCGTTGCCGTAGATCACCGGAATAAAGGCCAGCGTGCCGATGCCGCCCGCGATACGAAACACCGGACCTAGGTAGAACATGACACCATGGCTGACGGCGGTACGCTTGAAGAAATTTTTCAGGATGTTGATGAACGGCTGCGAGTAGGGGATGCCGATACGGCCCTGTACCTTGGCGATGACACGTTCAATGTAGGCGCCCACCAGCAGACCGTACAGGGTTACGATCAACAGCGTCAGCGAGAAATCACCCACCTTGCCGAGCCATTCGAGCATCACAGCAGCATTCCCCCGTTCACCAGGAACATGGCGACAAAATATATCAGGATGAACAGCGCATAGGTCTGCCCGTTGCCGTTATAGAAAATACGCAGCGATGCACCCAGCGAGTGGCTCCATTCGACCGCGGTATTCCAGAAGGCGGTTGCGTGTGGCCTGACCAGGAAGCCGATGGCGCGGTCGTAGTGCGCGAAAAAGTGGTACGCGTAGTGTGTTTCTTCCGGGCGGTGCGGGCGTTCGGCGGCAAAGACAATATTGAACTGTTCAACCTTCTGGATCTTCAGGGTGAGCGAGACCAGCAGCAGCAGCACCAGCGGCACCATCCACACCCCGGCGACGACGGCCATGATCATGGGTGCATTCCAGTAGCCGAAGTGCGTTTGCAGGGCGAAGCCGTCCCAGACCAGCGCACCGCCCAGCCATGGCGCGACAGCGGCCGACAGCGGTTCGAGCAACAGTTTCGGATACGCCGAAAACACCATGATGACTGCGATCATTACTACCTGCGGGACCAGCAGGATGGCCGGTGCCTCGCGCAATCGGGCGTGTTCGAGCTTGCGCTGGCCAAGGAACACGGTCTGCAGCAGGCGGAACATATAGAGGAAGGCGACGGCGCTGGAGAAGAACGCCAGTGCCGCAATCCAGTACCAGCCTTTTTCCATCAGGGCGTTGAACAGCATCCACTTGCCGCCAAAGCCGGTCAGTGGCGGTACACCGGACATGGCGATGATTGCGATCATGGTGAATGTGAAGGTGAACGGCATGTTTTTTATCAGGCCGCCCATCTTGTACATCAGGCGTTCGTTGGTGCGTAACACGATGCCCGCTATGGACAGGAACAGGATGCCCTTGAAGAGGAAGTGATTAACGGTCATGTACAGGGCCGTTACCCAGCCAAGGTGGCTCATCAGGGCGATGGCGGCGACGATGTAGCCCAGCTGCCCCATGCTGGAGTAGGCCACCAGCCGCTTGATGTCTTCCTGGAACACCGCCATCAGTGCACCGAAGGTGGCTGTCAGGATGCCGATCCAGCCAAGTACATAGGCCGGGTCCAGGCCGATATCCGATTGCACGCCAAGCTGTGCCGCAATGATCAGCAGTCCGAAGATGCCGGCCTTGCTCACCACGGCCGAGAGCATCGCGGTGAAGTCATCATCTGCTTCCGCGTAGGCATCCGGCAGCCAGATATGCACACCGAAACCGCCCATCTTGATAATGAAGCCGGCTGCCAGCAGGCTGAATACGACACCCGCCGCGTTGCCGCTGCTGCCAAGGTCGGCCAGCAGAATGCTGCCGGTGGCGGCATAGGCCACGGCAAAGCCGGCCAGGATGCAATAGGCCGAACCGAGTGAGAACAGCAGGTACTTGAGTCCGGGCATGATGCCCTGGCGGCCCAGTGTCACCAGCAGGTAAGAACTCAGCGTCATCAGTTCCCAGCTGAAGAAAAATTCCAGGCTGGTCTGTGCCCCCAGCAGTGTTGCCAGCGACAGCAGCAGCACGGCCAGTAGCGGGTAAAAGCCCTTGCGGTCATCTGTGCGGTACAGGGCGGCAACGCTGATGAGCAGGCCGCCGCCGAGCAACAGGTAACTGAACAGACGGTTGATGCCGGCGAGATCATTGGTCAGCCAGTAGCCGCCGGCGGCGACGATGACCAGCATCAGCAGGTCCTTCAGGCGTCCATGCAGGCCGTCAAGCAGCCACAGCAGCAGGCCGGCCAGCAGTGGCAGGAACATGGCGGTCGCTGCAAAGTTCATCGTCGTTGCCATGCCATAGCCAAGGCCAAACAGAAGCAAAGCAGCACTCGTGACGGGCGCTGACTGCCAGAAGCCCACTGTTGCGGCGGCCTGTGATGCATTGGGCTCGCGCGCATGGCTGAACCAGCGGGTCAGGTAAGCGGCTTCCAGCAGCGAGCCGACCAGTATCAGCGCAATCCAGCCGTATTGTCCGCCACTGCCCAGCAACATCAGCAGTTCCCACTTCGCAAAGAAACCCGGGAAGGGCGGCAAGCCAACCAGTGCCGCCATCATGATGCCCAGCAACAGCAACAGCAGCGGGCGTTTGGCGATGGCCGACCAGTCATGCAGGGCCGCTCGATTAACAAGGCCGGCGAGCCAGAACAGTCCGGCCTTGGCCAGCAGATGGTTGACGAACAGGCCGCCAATGACGAGCGCCAGCTGTGCCGCTGTCGCCTCGAGCTGTTGCAGCAGTGCCAGTGCCAGCGTCAGCAGGCCCATCTGACCGATCGACGAATAACCGAGCAGGCGTTTGGCATTCTCCTGCTTCAGGCCGATCAGGTTGGAAAACAGAAAGGTCGCGCCCCCGATCAAGGCCATGCTGGGCAGGTAGGCGGCCATTAGCGGCAACAGCTTGTACACCGCGAACAACACGCCGGCTGAAACACCCACGGAAATCAGCGAGGCAATACCGCTGTGCGCGGTTTCATAGACATCCAGTCCCCAGCCATTGGCCGGGTAGGGCTTGAGTTCGATCAACAGGCTGGTGAGTACGAACAGTGTTGCGATCAGG
>JAOUCV010000367.1 GCA_029859555.1 Gammaproteobacteria bacterium | reverse complement strand
CCGGCCTGCAGAAAAAACTGAAAGTCGCACAACGTATTCTGGAAAAGAGTCATTACTATTCGGTGGCGCAGGATTTCGGGCGATTGGTGGGCGAGTCCGGTGATGGCTCTCTGGATTCGAGACTGGTGGTGATGACCGGTGGTGGCCCCGGTATTATGGAGGCAGCCAATCGCGGTGCTTTTGAGGCAGGTGCCAAGACCATTGGTCTGAATATTGACCTGCCGCATGAACAGTTTCCCAATCCTTATATTTCGCCGACCCTGTGTTTCCGGTTCCGTTATTTCGCACTGCGCAAGATGCATTTTCTGCAACGGGCCAGGGCGCTGGTCGCGTTTCCGGGCGGTTTTGGTACCATGGATGAGTTGTTCGAGACACTGACATTGATACAGACGCGTACTATCAAGCCGGTACCGGTCGTGCTGGTCGGACGAAAATACTGGGAAGCTGCAATCGACTTTGATTTTCTGCTGGATGAGGGTGTTATTGACAGTGAGGACCGCGAGAGTTTCTGGTTTGCAGAAACCTCCATCGAGGCCTGGCAGGGAATACTCGACTGGTACGGGAAATGTGGAGAACCGTTGTTGCCGGTTGTCGTCCCCGAAGGGGGCCGCGGATGAAGCTGTCCTTTCATGGCGCAGCACAGGGAGTGACCGGTTCCTGTCACCTGCTGGAATGCAATGGTAAACGCATCCTCGTCGATTGCGGTTTTTACCAGGGCGGTCGCGAGCTCGAAGAGGACAATGCCGATGACTTCGGTTTTGATGCGAATTCTATCGACTACCTGTTGTTGACCCATGCGCACCTGGACCACTGCGGTCGTATTCCATTGCTGGTGAGCCGTGGATTCTGCGGGGAAATCATTACCACGGCTGCCAGCCGTGAGCTTGCGCGCCTGATCATGCTGGACGCGGCAGGCTTGCAGGAGGAAGAGGCACGTTATTTAAACCGGCGTGCGCGACGGCGCGGCAAATCGTCGGATCTCATTGAGCCCCTGTATACAACACTTGATGCACTGAATGCGCTTGAGTTCTTCGGGCGCAAGGCTGTTTATAACCAGGTGCTGCAGCTTTGTCCCGATATCAAGGTCACCTTTATCAACGCCGGGCATATCCTGGGCTCGGCTTGCCTGGTGCTGGAGGTGACAGAAAAAGGCCGCGCGCGCAGCCTGCTGTTTTCAGGTGACCTGGGGCTGGGTGACCGGCCGATCCTGCGTGATCCGGACAAGCCGCCAAAGGTAGATATTGTGGTAATGGAAACCACCTACGGTGACCGTCAGCACAAGCAGCTGGAACCCTCGATAGATGAATTGTATCTCGCTATAAACGAGACAATGGAGCGGGGCGGTAATGTCATTATTCCAACTTTTGCGCTGGAGCGCGCACAGGAACTGTTGTTCTATCTGCATGCCGGAAAAACGCAGCAGCTGTTGTCTCAGTTCTTGCAGGTATTTCTTGATTCCCCCATGGCGATTTCTGCCACGGAGATTTTCCGGCGTCACCCGGAGTGTTACGACGAACAAACTGCCGAACTGTTTGCCAGCGGGCATGATCCGTTCCGGTTTCCCGGGCTGCATTTCAGCCGTGAAACGGCCGAGTCCATGGCAATTAACCAGGTCAGCAGTGGTGCCGTGATCATGGCAGGGTCCGGGATGTGTACCGGCGGGCGCGTGCGTCATCATCTGAAACACCATCTTGGACGTGAGCATAGCAGTATTGTTTTTGTCGGCTATGCCGCACGTGGCACACTGGCGCGGCGTATTGTCGACGGCGCGAAAAGCGTAACTATCTATGGTGATGACTACCCGGTGCGTGCGCAGATACATACCATCGGGGGGTTTTCAGCGCATGCCGGACAGTCTGAACTGCTGGCATGGCACAAGCATACCGGTAATCCGGAAACGACCTTTCTGGTACATGGTGAAAAAGACAGCATGGCCACCTTTGGTCATTTGCTGAAAAATACCCGCGTGCAAATGCCGGAGCTGCACCAGGTATTTGAACTGTGAGTAGCCGTTGTTTTGTTGTCTGCCAGGCTGCAGCGAAGGACTCGCGCTATATCAATGTTCGCGACTGCGCAAAATGAATAATTGTGCAGGCCTTCGCGGGCTGGCTGCATACAGTCCACTGTGGTTGTGTTGATGTTTTACGCGATTACAGCAGACCTGTTACTGGTTGTTCATCTGGGTTTCGTGTGCTTTGTGGTGGCGGGAGGCTTGCTGGTCTGCAGGTGGCGCTGGCTTGCCCTGTTGCATCTGCCTGCCGTGCTGTGGGCGGTGCTGCTTGAATTCCGGGGCTGGATTTGCCCGCTGACACCCTGGGAACAGCAACTCAGGCTGGCGGCTGGCCAGTCGGGTTATCGGGGCAGCTTTGTTGAGCACTACCTGCTACCCGTGCTTTACCCGGCCGCACTGGATAACAATACCCAGATGATCCTTGGGGGATTTGTCATCCTTGTTAATGTGGCGGCTTATTGCTGGATACTGCTGCGCTGCACCGAGTAGCGGCAACAAAGCTGTTGCAACATGCACATCTTGAGTATGTTGATTGCGAATCGGAATCATTAATACTCAGCCGTTTAGACTCTAGCTGGGCCCCGCTAATTCATGTATGTTGCTGCTATACCGGTAACGGCAGAAGGAGGACGCAATGGCTTTAATCAAAAGCATGAATGTTGATCCTGATATCCTGAAAGAAACCCGTTGCAATGACGATTTCGCCTGCCTGTCAGAAGAGGCCGCATGTAACGTTGAACTGTTTGTAGACAGGGAGCTGGAGCTGCTGCGCTGCAAGGA
>JAOUCV010000061.1 GCA_029859555.1 Gammaproteobacteria bacterium | reverse complement strand
CAAGGGTGGTGTCATTGTCATGCGTCCCCGTGTAGACGACAGACAAGGCCTCATGATTTTCCGGTAAATAGGGATTATCTTCACCGCCGTCAAAGGCGAACTGCAGGATTTTCATGCCGGGAAAATCAAACTGCAATCGCAATGCATCCACTTCAGGTGTGATAATACCGAGATCTTCTGCAACCACCGGTAGCTCGCCAAAGTGTTGCTGCAAACATTCAAACAAGTCAGCGCCCGGTCCCTTCACCCAGCGTCCGTCAACAGCGGTCTCTGCTTGAGCCGGAATTTCCCAGAACTTTTCAAAACCCCGGAAATGATCAATACGCACAATATCGAATAACGCGAACTGGGTGGTGAAACGCTCCAGCCACCAACTGTAAGCTTGCTGCGCCATGCGATTCCAGTGATACAGCGGGTTACCCCAGCGTTGTCCCGTTGCTGAGAAATAATCCGGTGGCACACCGGCAACCACCTCAAGCTCGCCGGCACTGTCAATGGTGAACAGCTCCCGATGCGCCCACACATCGGCACTGTCATGGGCGACATAGATAGGGATATCCCCGAATAACATAACCCGATGCTGGTGGGCGTAGTCGCGCAATACAGACCACTGACTGAAGAACAGGTACTGCTCAAAATATACCTGCTCGATCGCTTGCGCCTGTACATTACGGACATCCACCAGTGCAGCCGGGTGACGATCTCGCAATGCCACCGGCCAGTGATACCAGGCCTGTCCGTCCTGTGCGGCACGAATCGCCTGGTAAAACGCATAGTCATCCAGCCAGGCTGACTGTGCTGTCTTGAATGCTGCGTACGCTTGCTTGTCTGCCGGTGATGCGGTTTTCTCGAAACCTGAACGTGCCTGCTGCAAGCACGCGTGCAGCGGCAAATGACTGGCTGTTGTTGCTGGCAACCAGCCTGCATCCGACAAGTCATGAAGACTGATTAGCGCCGGGTTACCCGCATGCACCGAAAGACATTGATAAGGGGAACCATCCGTGTGTGTCGGACCAAGCGGCAACATTTGCCAGACACTCAAGCCGGCAGACTGCAGAAAATCGATGAAACGGCGGGCGTTTCTGCCAAGATCACCGTGTTCACGATCACCCGGCAGCGATGTCGGGTGTAACAGCACGCCGGCGCGGCGCTGTGTCAGGGGGTTTTGCACCGATGAATGCGAATCGTTATCCGGTGAACTTGCCTTTTCGCATCACGCCGGTCTGCGCCGGATCACCACCACCGTGAGCAAACACCTCCGTCAGGTACTCGGGAGGCTCTTTTTTCATGAGTGCATAGAGGTTCGAGAGGTGCATTCGAAACAGGCGTTCAAAGTCGCTGACGGTATCGGCAGAGTTATAATCGCCAAACCACCAGAACCAGTCAGAGCCCTCGCAGATCGACAACTGGTGTTGTGCCGCGAGCAGATGGTCACCGCTAAGGCTGTTCTCCTTCACTATCTCATCAAACACCTTTTTGGCATCTCCCAGCATATCCCAGCCACGATTTTTATCCTTGTCGCCAATCCAGGTAGAAAACGTCCCGTATACCCAGCTGCCACTCACCATTCGTTTGATGTTCGGCAGGCGGCGAGACTCTGACAGGTATTCACTATAGGTGGTCATCCTGAGCCCGGGATGTTCCGACAGACGCTTGTAGAGAGTGTTGAGAAAATAGTAGCCATTCTCCGGAAAATGCTCCCAGGCATTTTCCCCGTCAAGAATAATCGATACCAGCGGCTTTTCCTGGTCACGGCTGCTTGCAGCAATATTTTCCAGATGATCAATCAGGTTGCCCACCGCATCGTCCGCGTGCCAGTCGGAATAAGTAAAACCGATCAGGTCGGAGAGACCATCATCGCGAAAAAAACAGGCCAGCTTGCCGCCATCTACCGTGAAGCCCTGATACAGGCTGCAGCCGGAGAGTAATTTATTTTCTTTATTCGCCTGACTGTGACGGTATACCGACTCACCACTGGCAGCCCAGCTGAAGCCATGCTGTTCCAGTTTGTGCAGGGCCGCAGCACTGACACCGCCCTCTGACGGCCAGCAACCAGCCGGGCGTGAGCCGAAATACTGTTCAAAGGTGGCAAGTCCTTCGCGGATATGCCAGTCAACCCGCTCCTCACCTCCGGGATAACTCGCCAGTTGCGGCATGGAAATATCCGGCATGGCATCACGCGCCGTTTCTATATCAAGCAACAGTGGCAGAATCGGATGTGCATAGGGCGTCATGGAGAGTTCCACCTGGCCCTTTTCTGCCAGCACGCGGTAGCGGTCGATCACACTGGAGAGCAATTCGCCGATCAGTTTTAACAACTCGCGACGGTCATGCAAGGTAAAGCCTGTACCCTTCTCCATTAAATACTTGACCAGCTTGTTACTGCGGCGCACGGTCTCGCCCATCCAGACGAGGTGATACCAGACCAGCAGGTCGGTTATAAACTGGTCACTGACATACAACATCCCGGACGGATGCTCACGAAACCAGCCGGCCATCTCGGCCAGCTGCTGATAGGCTTGAAAGCGTTTTATCGAACGCAGCTCGTTGGCGCGCAGGCAGGCACTGACCAGCTCCATGCGCTGTTCCTTGTTGCTTGGTAATACCGGGCAAGCCAGTGCCGCCAGCAACGGATCACGGATGCCCTTGTTCTCTGACAGGAAGCCATTCACCTGTCCGGCATAGTCGGATAACTGCTCAAGCAGCACCGGTGCAAAATTAACCACCGCACGGGATTCCGGCACCGCCTCCAGGTGCGCAGCCATATCAATATAGTCCTTGGTCGCGTGCAGGTAGGTCCAGGGTAACTGGTAGGTTCCGCTTATCTGGTCACAGTACTGCGGTTGATGCATGTGCCAGCAGAGCACGATATTCAGAGGTGCGTCAGCGGACATGGTGTATTTCCTGGCCAAGCATTTCAGGCGTTACCAGTACCACCCCGCCCGGACTGACATAAAATCGTTCCGCATCTGATTCTGGGTTCTCGCCGATCACTGTTCCCTCGGGCAAATCGCAGCCCTTGTCGATAACCGCCCTGGTAATGCGACAGTGGCGGCCGATCTTTACACTGGGCAATACAACAACATCCTGCAAGATGGCGTGGGAGTTGACGCGAACATCTGAAAACAACAGTGAATGTCGTACCGTGGCGCCGGAAATAAGGCAACCACCCGACACCATCGAGTCCAGTGCCATGCCACGCCGGTCGTCATCATCAAATATAAACTTGGCCGGCGGGAGTTGTTCCTGGTAGGTCCAGATCGGCCAGTCATCATCGTACAGATTGAGCTCCGGCAACACGCCGATCAGTTCGAGGTTGGCCTGCCAGAACGAATCGATAGTGCCCACATCTCGCCAGTAGGCGGCCTGCCCGTGGGGTGAGTTCAGGAATGAGTAGCTGTGAACCCGGTATTTCTCTATCAGCGCCGGAATAATGTCTTTGCCAAAGTCATGCGTTGAGTAGGTTGAATCCGCATCCTTGATAAGCTGTTCATACAGAAAAGCGGTGTTGAACACATAGATACCCATGGATGCCAATACCCGCCCCGGCTTGCCGGGAATGGATTGGGGCTCGTCGGGTTTTTCATCGAACCCGGTAACACGTCCCCCGGTATCGACAGACAGCACGCCAAACCCCTTGGCATCGTCAAGCGGCACATCTATACAACCGACCGTCATGTCCGCATCCGAGTCGGCGTGTTGCGCGATCATCGGCCCATAGTCCATTTTGTATACATGATCACCGGCCAGAACCAGTACGTATTCGGGTTTATGGGTGCGAATAATATCGAGGTTCTGATAAACCGCATCAGCGGTACCTGAATACCAGGAATCCTGAATGCGTTGTTGCGCCGGCAGCAGTTCGACGAATTCCTTGAACTCGCCACGCAGAAAACTCCAGCCGTTCTGTATGTGCTGGATCAGGGAATGCGCCTTGTACTGAGTCAAAACCCCGATCATGCGAATGCCTGAATTGAGGCAATTGGAAAGCGGGAAATCAATAATGCGAAATTTGCCGCCGAAAGGCACAGCAGGCTTGGCACGCCAGAGGGTTAATTGTCGTAATCGTGAACCGCGACCTCCTGCCAGAATAAGGGCAAGGGTACTGCGATTCAGGCGGCGGTCATGATGTTGGGTATCATTGCTTGTCATTGATCAACAGATAATCTGACCTGTTTCGGCTTTAGTAGGTGGTTGTATTGTATGGCGGCGACCTTTGACTGTATAGTTATCCGGCAAAGAAATTTTGGCCCCCTAACAGGTCTTCGTATTTATCAGATTCCATGTTGCATACCGACACAGGCAAGTCTTCCTTGATGGAAATATCAACCGCTATTCAGCGGCTGCTTGAATGTCGTCATCATGATCCGTTCAGCCTGCTCGGCAAGCACAATTATGCAGGTGAGGTGCTGGTACGCGCACTGATTCCCGGTGCCGCCTGGGTGCGCATCGCTGAAAACGGTGCCTCGCTGCAGCGTATGGGCAACACCGACCTGTTTGCATGGCATGGCCCTGCCAACCAGCTACCTGATCGTTACCGGTTTATCTGGCTCGACAGCAACGGTGCCGAGCATGTCAGTTATGACCCCTACTGCTTCCCGCCACAACTTTCCGAGTTTGACCTGCACCTTTTTGGCGAAGGCAGGCACTGGCATATTTACCGCATTCTTGGTGCCCACCGCCTGCAGGTCGATGATATCCCCGGTGTACGCTTTGCTGTCTGGGCACCCTCTGCTGAACGCATCAGCGTCGTGGGTGATTTCAACAACTGGGACGGACGCTCCCACCCCATGCGTGTACGGGGTAACAGCGGGGTCTGGGAACTCTTCATACCCGGCCTCAGCGTCGGCCAGGCCTTCAAATACGAAGTACGCTCGCGTAAAGGCGATATCACATTAAAAACAGATCCTTATGGGCAACAGTTCGAGCTGCGTCCAGCCAATGCCACGTGCGTACCCAGCGCGCCTCAGGCCTATCGCTGGCAAGACAGCGACTGGATGGAGAAACGCCAGAATTCCGATTGGCAACATGCCCCCTTTTCCGTCTACGAGGCTCACCTTGGCTCATGGAGACGGGACGAGCATGGCAATTTCATGAATTACCGGCAACTCGCCACGGAGCTGGTCGATCACGTCAGAGAAACCGGTTTCACCCATATTGAATTGCTGCCGGTGACCGAACATCCGCTGGATGCTTCCTGGGGCTACCAGACCACCGGTTACTTCGCCCCGACCAGTCGCTTTGGTGAACCCGATGATTTTCGCTATTTTGTCGATTACTGCCACCAGCATGATATCGGTGTACTGCTCGACTGGGCACCGGCGCACTTTCCCAAGGACGCACATGGATTGGCTAACTTTGATGGCTCGGCACTCTATGAGCACGAGGATCCGCGTCGTGGTGAACACCACGACTGGGGCACACTGATCTACAACTACGGCCGCAACGAAGTCAGGAACTTCCTGATCTCCAGCGCCATCTACTGGCTGGAAGAATTTCATATCGACGGGCTGCGCGTTGACGCGGTCGCATCCATGCTCTATCACGACTATTCACGGCCGGCCAGCGAATGGATCCCCAATATCTACGGTGGTCGCGAAAACCTTGAAGCGGCTGCCTTTCTGCGGGAATTGAACACCATCACGCATGCCGAGTATCCCGGCTCCGTCATGATCGCAGAGGAATCCACTGCCTGGCCCGGTGTTAGCAGACCGGTAGATGGAGGCGGCCTGGGTTTCAGCATGAAATGGAATATGGGATGGATGCATGATTCATTACGCTACATGTCGCATGACCCGGTACACCGCAAGTACCACCACAACGACCTGACTTTCGGGCTGCTGTACGCCTACACTGAAAACTTCATGCTGCCCTTCTCCCACGATGAAGTCGTACATGGCAAGCAATCCATGCTGTACAAGCAGGCCGGCGACACCTGGCAACAATTTGCCAATCTGCGGCTGTTGTACCTCTACATGTTTACCTTTCCGGGTAAAAAACTGCTGTTTATGGGCGGTGAATTTGCACAGGGTCGCGAGTGGAACTTCAATGGCGGACTTGAGTGGCACTTGCTTGAATACGATTGTCACAAGGGCGTACAAACGCTGGTTGGTGACCTCAATCGCCTGTACCGGGAAAAACCGGCACTGCACCGTTTTGACTTCAGCGAAGCAGGCTTCGAATGGATAGATTGCATCGCCTCCGATTTCTCTATCCTGAGCTACCTGCGCAAGGCTGACGACGACGCGGTCGTTGTGGTGCTGAATTTTACACCGGTCCCTCATCATCAGTATCGCATTGGCGTCCCGGAAGCAGGTGACTATGCTGAATTACTGAACTCGGACTCCAGCTACTACGACGGTTCGGATGTAGGTAACAAGGGACACATCAGCACCACACCCGAGCCCAGTAACGGCCATGCACAATCGCTGCTGCTGACACTACCACCGCTGGGTGGCGTTATTCTGCAGCGACAATAACGTCCTGACAGCCTGTTGTGCTCCGATGACTTGAAATCAGCGGCTGCAACCCCTACTTTTGTTGTATGGCCCGGATACACACCACGGATAACATCAGGGAAGCCGCCGTAGCAGGCAGCTTCTATCCGCTGGATCCCGTCGAGTTATGCCAGCAGCTGGATACACTGATGGCACCCGGGAAAAGTAGCGAAAAACCACCCAAGGCAATGATCCTGCCACATGCCGGTTATATCTATTCCGGACCCGTAGCAGCCAGCGGTTATGCACGCCTCGGAGACAACACAGCCGCAATCACTCGTGTGATACTGCTCGGCCCGGCACACCGTAAATATGTACGCGGACTGGTGTTACCGTCCTCGTCAGCTTTCAGCACACCACTGGGGACGATACCGCTGGATACAGAAATACTGCAGCAGCTTGAGCAACTGCAGCAGGTCAGTATCGACAATGAAGCGCACGCCGCCGAACATTGCCTGGAAGTACACCTGCCGTTCCTGCAAAAAACCCTGCATGACTTTTCTCTGGTGCCGATTCTTGTCGGTGAAGCGACCACAGAAGAAGTCTCCGGGGTCATTGAGTTACTCTGGGGTTCTAGCGAGACACTGGTGATTATCAGTTCTGATCTTAGCCATTACCACGATTATGAAACAGCCACACGACTTGACCAGGCGACCTCCCGGGCAATTGAGTCGCTGGCATATGAAGACATTGATCACCACGACGCCTGTGGCAGCAGCCCGGTTGGCGGACTATTACTGTATGCCCGTCGGCATCATTTACACATGAAAACAATTGACCTGCGAAATTCCGGTGACACCGCAGGACCCCGTGACCGCGTCGTGGGCTATGGCGCCTACATCCTGACCGACTGATATGTCCTGTTCACCTGCCGAGCGCAAGGTACTACTCGGGCTAGCCCATAAATCAATCGAGTGTGGCCTGCAAACCGGCTCTGCGTTCAAACCGGATACACAAGCCTATCCCCCACCGTTGCTGCTAACTCGCGCAAGCTTCGTCACCCTTAAACATGATAAAAGGTTGCGAGGCTGTATTGGTTCACTGGAGGCATGCACCCGACTGGTAAACAGTGTCGCCGAGAATGCCTATGCCGCTGCTTTCCGTGACCCACGGTTTCCGGCACTAAGCACTGCTGAGTTTGGCAGCCTGACAATAGAGCTATCCGTGCTTGGCCCACTACAGGCCGTTCAACACCACTGTGAAGCTGATTTATTGGCACAATTGCAGGCAGGAAGAGATGGCTGGGTAATCCAGGAGAACCACGCCAGGGGCACCTTTCTGCCATCCGTCTGGGACCAGCTACCCGATGCACAGCAATTCCTCAAACAGCTGAAGATGAAAGCCGGTCTGGCTGCCGATTACTGGTCTGACAATATTGAAGCCTGGCGTTATTCGACCGAATCTTTCTCTGCACACGCCGAAGATGCAGGGCAGTATGCAGTACCGGGAATTATCTCTGGGCAGGATACAGCCAGGCAAACATGATGGTTGCCAGCAACAGGGTCAGCAACAATGGCCGGGTCGAGGATGACTGATTGTTGTTGTAGAGATACTGCTGCACCAGTGTAGCGTCATCGTTGCGGCGTCGCTCCTTGCCATGCCGCCGCTCCGTACGACCAGCCCCCCTGTTGGGAAACTGCTGGCAGCGACGTTCCGCCTGCCGCTCATCAACCTGGAAACGAACTTCAACCAGCTTCTGATAATCATCCCAGCTCTCCAGTTTTGTCACCTCCGGCGGTAACATCCCGGAAAAATCGTTGACTGGCGTCCACACTGTTTTATCGTGACTTAACTCATCCGCAAGCCTGATACGTCCCAGCAACAGGTACCGGGTTATTTCATCGGCACTAAAGGGGCCACGAACCACCCCTTCCCGACGGGAAAACCACTCAGACGGATACTGATCGTGTTTTGTCACCGTATGCGACCCGTCTCGATCACACGCTGTTTAGTCAGCCAGCCAGTCTGACATGCGCGCGCGCAAACGAATCAGTGCCTGGCCATGTATCTGGCAGACGCGTGACTCACTGACGCCGAGAATGTCTCCAATCTCACGCAGGTTCAGCTCTTCATCATAGTAAAGCGCCATAACCAGACGTTCACGTTCCGGCAATCCCTTGATGGCATCTGCAAGACCGACCTTGAAGTCACTTTTCTGAAGATTCTCGAGCGGCTGATTCGGCTGACGCAGTTGCTGCGCAAAGTTTTCCTCACCCAGTGTGCCCGGATCTTCATAACTGAAGATGCGGCACCCGGTAGCATCCTGCAATATCTTGTGATATTCGTTCAATTCCAGTCCCATAACCTTGGCGACTTCAACGTCCCGGGCATCACGGCCCTTCTCGTTTTCAATCTTGCGCACTGCCTCGGCAACTTCACGCGCCTTTCTGTGAACAGAACGCGGCGTCCAGTCGGTACGGCGAATCTCGTCAAGCATGGCACCACGAATTCGGATACCTGCGTAGGTTTCGAAACTGGCACCCTGTTCCGGGTCAAATTTTCTGGACGCTTCAATCAGGCCAATCATGCCGGCCTGCACAAGATCATCCGCCTGAACACTGGCCGGAAGACGGCTCATCAGGTGATAGGCAATACGTTTCACCAGTGGTTCGTGCAATACAACCAGCTCGTTACTTGTCTTTACATCAACATTTACCTTGACTGCTGTGTTTTTCATGACACCACCTCCATTTTCATGTTTTCGTTTTCAATCAATCGTTCTACAAAGAATTCAACATGCCCGCCTGCGCATTCCGGTTGCGGCCAGTCCATGGTTCGCCTGGCAAGCTTTTTGATGGCTATGGCTGAAGGACTGCGTGGAAAACTGTTTACAACTGTCTGGTGACGAACTATGGCCTTGCGGATATTTTCATCAACCGGGATATAACCTGCATACGAAATCTGCAGGCTATGGTTATCCGTGAAGTGTTCCATGAGATTCTGAAACAGGGCATTGGCCTCGCTGGCCGTATCCACCTTGCTTGCAAGTACCCGGCATCGGGTAATTCCACAATCATGGTAAAAATGTTTGAGCTGGGAAATACAGTCACGAATGGAAGCCGGCTCGTTG
>JAOUCV010000060.1 GCA_029859555.1 Gammaproteobacteria bacterium | reverse complement strand
TTACGCTTGAATAATTTACCCGGAGAGAACTTCATTACAATTTTTTAACGCCCTGATCCTGTGTGGACTCTCAAAAACCTGAAAAACAAGTGTGGGATTATATCGGCCGACCTGGCCAATAATTTGAGCCTATTTGCGTCCGGTGTGCCCAAAACCGCCGGCACCGCGCTCACTGGCATCAAAATCCTCAACTATTTGAAATTCCGCCCGCACCACCGGCACGATGACCATTTGCGCAATGCGCTCCCCTGGCTCGACCAGAAAGGTTTTTTCTCCGCGATTCCAGCAAGATACGAACACCTGCCCCTGGTAATCGGAATCAATCAGCCCCACCAGGTTTCCAAGTACCACGCCATGCTTGTGCCCCAGGCCGGAGCGCGGCAGCAGCACCGCCGCCAGGCCGGTATCGGCCACGTGGATGGCAAGACCGGTGGGTATCAGGTGGGTATCACCAGCAGCCAGTTGCAACGGTTCATCCAGACAGGCGCGCATGTCCATACCGGCAGAGCCGTCAGTTGCATAGTGTGGCAGTGGAAACTCGTTGCCGAGACGCGGATCAAGAATCTTAAGTTGAATCTTTTGCATTAAACTTCAGTACCTTTCCCTGGTGGAGGCCCTGTTGAAATTGAGTGGCAATCATTTCTGTTAGCTGACGCGCCAGCTTTTGCTTGGCGGTAACCGCCAGCTGCTGCTCGCCCGCTCCCCAAAATACCTGCAGGGCATTCTCTTCACTGTTAAAACCCAGCCCGTTACCGACCTGGTTGGCAGCAATCATATCGATCCCCTTGGCCTGCCGTTTCAGCTGTGCATTATTTTCCACAGACTCGGTCTCCGCTGCAAAGCCGACAGTATAGGGAGCATCCGGCAGTGCCGCCACGGCAGCAAGGATATCGGGATTACGCTGCAGCTGCAGTGAAACTTCAGCCGCCTGTTTCTTGAGCTTCTGTTTTGCGACCGTTACCGGCCGGTAATCGGCCACCGCTGCGACACCGATAAAGATGTCCGCCGTGGTCACGGCCTGCATCACAGCAGCATACATGTCGGTGGCGCTTTCCACATCAATGCGATGTACGCCCGGCGGCGTATCGAGGCTCACCGGACCACTGATCAGCGTCACGCTGGCACCGGCCTCGGCTGCCGCTGCCGCTACAGCAAACCCCATGCGGCCGGAACTGTGGTTACTGAGAAAGCGTACCGGGTCGATCGCCTCACGCGTCGGGCCTGCCGTTACCAGCACCTGCCGCCCGGCCAGTACCCCGGTCTGAAAGAGAGCAGACAGGCCATCTGCCAGTTCGACCGCTTCCAGCATCCTGCCGGGGCCGGTTTCACCACAGGCCTGCGAACCATCAGCCGGCCCGAGAACAGTGATATGTCGTGATTGCAGCGTCGCAATGTTTTCCACCGTGGCCGTGTTAGTCCACATTGCCCGGTTCATCGCCGGCGCAACCGCCACCGGCGCCTCACAGGCCAGGCACACGGCAGCCAGCAGATCCTCTGCACGACCGGCAACCAGGCGGGCAAGAAAATTCGCGGTTGCGGGTGCGACCAGCAAGGCATCGGCCCAGCGTGCCAGCTCAATATGCCCCATGGCTGCTTCTGCATCGGGATCCAGCAAATCCACGTGTACCGGATTGCCTGAGAGTGCCTGCAACGTCAACGGAGTAATGAATTCGCACGCCGCCGCCGTCATGACCACGCGTACTTCCGCGCCGGACTGCCGCAACTGGCGTACCAGCTCGGCGCTCTTGTAGGCCGCTATGCCACCCGTGACACCCAGCAGGATCTGCTTGCCATTTAAATAGTTCATCTGTCAGCA
Source organism: Gammaproteobacteria bacterium (assembly GCA_029859555.1). Taxonomy (GTDB): domain Bacteria; phylum Pseudomonadota; class Gammaproteobacteria; order UBA9214; family UBA9214; genus UBA9214. The sequence continues at coordinate 7,761 of JAOUCV010000060.1, read as the reverse complement.
GTTTACCAGATCATTGATTCGCCGGGGCAGGTCAAATACCGGCTCCGGCCTACAGACACAGGGGTATTGCTCCACTGTCTTTGCCGACAGACCTGTGACATATCTATACAAATGCATACCATCCGCGACTGGCCGGCCGCCGAACGGCCGCGTGAGAAACTGCTCACCCGTGGCCCGGCGGCACTCTCTGATGCCGAACTGCTGGCCATCTTTCTACGCACCGGCGTCAGCGGCAAAACGGCTGTAGATCTCGCCCGTGAGCTGTTACAGGGCTTTGGCGGGCTGCGTGCACTGCTTGAAGCCGACCGGCAACAATTCTGTGCACACCATGGCCTGGGTTCAGCCAAATTTGCACAATTACAGGCCGTGCTGGAAATGACGCGCCGTCACCTGCAGGAGCAACTGCAACGTGAAGACAGCCTGGAGAACCCGGAGACAACACGGCAGTTTCTTGCCAGCCGTTTGCGCCATCTGCCGCATGAGGTATTCGCCTGCCTATTCCTCGACAACCGCCATCGGGTTATCGTCTTCGAGGAACTGTTTCGCGGCACCATTGACGGCGCCAGTGTGCATCCACGGGAAGTGGTACGGCGTGCCCTGCAACATAATGCAGCCGCCGTCATCCTGTCCCATAACCACCCGTCAGGCGTTGCCGAACCCAGCCGCGCCGACATTCAATTAACCCGCCGCCTGACGGAAGCATTGGCACTGATCGACGTTCGTGTCCTCGACCACATCGTGGTAGGCGATGGCAGCGGCGTGTCTTTTGCGGAAAGGGGACTGCTGTAATGACAGGCAAAACCGGCAATATCTTTCAGCTAAAAAACTAAAAACCCTCCGAAAATCTTCTATATAATTGATTTAATTGATTTATCACGTTACAGCCAGAATCAGCCCAGCTTGTATGCCGGTATCTTTTCTGGTATAAAATGCGCCCCTCCTGCTAATGGCGGGCTTTTTTTTACCGAGGTTTAGAACAATGTCCAGAGTATGTCAGGTCACGGGTAAACGTCCGCAAAGCGGCAATAACGTGTCCCACGCCAAAAACAGAACCCGTCGCCGTTTCCTGCCGAACCTGCATGAACACCGTTTCTGGGTAGCCGCTGAAAAGCGCTTCATTAAACTGCGTGTTTCTGCCAAGGGTATGCGCATCATCGACAAGCTGGGTATTGACAGCGTACTGGCTGACATTCGCTCACGTGGCGAGAAGGTCTAGGAGAAAACAGTATGCGTGACAAAATCAAACTCGTATCCAGCGCCGGTACCGGTCATTACTACACCACCACCAAGAACAAGCGCAACATGCCGGAAAAGATGGAAATCAAGAAGTACGATCCGGTGGTTCGTAAACACGTGCCCTACAAGGAAGCCAAGATCAAGTAACGCTTTCAGCTGCACATGGAATTCAAAAAACCCGGCACTGCCGGGTTTTTTATTGTCTGCAATAAACAACACCTTGCAGGAGCGGACCGTGTCCGCGATTGCGGGTTAATTAACAGCCTCGCGCTCCAGTAACAGATTGCCGACCTTGTCCACCCTGCACTGCCAGCCCTCCGCTATCCAGCTGCTGGCAACGGCTTCGGTTACCAGCGCCGGACCGCCAATCAGCTGTTCAGGCTGCAATACCGCGCGCGGCCAGACCGGTACCGTAGCGGCGTGCCCGGCAATCACGGCCTGCACAGGCTCTGTAGAACCCGGCTTGCCGCTGTGAATTTCCGGCAGGCTGATATCCGGTGTCGCCCCCTGCAGGCTGCAGCGCAGGTTAACCAGCTCGACCGGTGTCGGTAATTGATGTCCGTAACGCTGCGCATGCAAGACATGAAAGGCTGCCGTGGTAGCCGTTATCCCCTGCCAGGGCAGGTTCAGGGTATAGGACTGGCCCCGGTAGCGCAGGTCCAGGCTGAAACCCGTGCTGATGTCTGTCGTGGCAACCCCCTCCGCCAACAGCTCGTCAGTTCCTGTCATGGCCAGTGCCTGTAACTGCTCTGCCAGTCGGGCATCAGAAAAATCCTCCAGAACGCCGGTCAGGGTGCGTGACAGCTGCCGTGACCTTGCCGCTGCCAGCATACCCAGCGCAGACAGCACACCGGCATGCACCGGCACCAGTGCCCGGCTCATGCCCAGCGCCTCGGCGAGCGCGCAGACATGCAGACCACCGGCCCCGCCAAAAGACACCAGCACATACTCGCGCGGATCCACACCCCGTTGCACCGAAATCACTCGCAAGGCCTGCGCCATGTGTTCATTGGCCAGCGCAATAATTCCGAATGCCGCCTGTTCCTCACTCAACTGCAGTGGCGCTGCTATCCGCTCTACAGCCGCCACTGCTGCGGCACGATCCAGCACCATAGTGCCGCCCAGAAAGGCTTCCGGCTGCAAGCGCCCCAGTACCAGATTGGCGTCCGTCACCGTGGCCTGTTGCCCCCCCTGCCCGTAGCAGGCTGGCCCCGGCACCGCAGCGGCGGACTCCGGACCCACGCATAGCAGGCCGCCGGCATCAATACTGGCAATCGAACCGCCACCGGCACCAATGGTATGCATATCCACCATCGGTACTGCGACCGGCCATTCTCCAATGCGGCCCTCGGAGGTTAAACATATGTCACCATCGATAAGCGCAACATCTGTCGAGGTGCCGCCCATGTCAAAGGTCAAAAGCTTTGATTGCCCAAGCTGCTGCCCGATAAAACGTGCCCCGGTCAAGCCACCGGCCGGACCGGAAAGCAGCAAATTCACCGCCTTTCTGCCGGCCTTGTCAGCATTCACCGTGCCACCACTGCTTTGCATCACTGCCAGCGGGGCCGGTGACAATTGCTGCTCCAGTCGCTGCAGGTAACCGTCTACCAGTGGTCCGGTCCAGGCGTTCAGCCAGGTGGCAATGCCACGCTCGTATTCCTTGTATTCGGGCAACACCGCGGAAGAACGTGATACGAACAACTCAGCCGGTAACCATTCCTCAATGGTGCGCTCATCACTGTCATCCAGAAACGAGAACAACAGGTTGATGGCCACCGCTGTCGGCCTGGCTGCTGCTATTGCCGCCAGCAATGCCGCCTTGTCATCCTGGGAAAGACTGCTGATACGACTGCCGTCGGCACCCATGCGGGCGCCCACCTCCAGGCAGAGGTCCGCCGGTACCGGTGGACGCGGCAGTTGCGGCTGCAGATTATAAAGTTCGCGGCGTGCCTGCCGGCCGATGGTCAATACGTCACCGAGACCACGATTGGCGATGTACACGGTAGGCACCCCCTTGTGCTCCAGTACCGCATTGGTTGCCACGGTGGAGCCGTGTACCACCCGCAAATTGTCCATGGACAGCCCCAGCTCACGGATACCCTGTACAATAGCCTGCTCCGGTGCCTGCGGCGTTGACAGCACCTTGTGTATTCTCAGGGAGTTACCGTCAAACAGCACAAAATCGGTAAAGGTGCCGCCGGTGTCAATACCCAGCTGCAACTCAGTAGAATCAGGTTTCTTCATTGTCTCGGGGTTGCGAAGTGCAGCGCCTCGCCGGTGATTTGACTGCGGGAAGAATGGCTATTCTGACAACTTGTAATCACGGGTACAAACGGAATAATACGCAACATGTCCAGGCAAGCATTGGTACAAGTAAAACACCTCACCCGCTATTACAGCCAGACCTGTGCCGTTAATGATGTCAGCTTTGATCTCGCCAGGGGTGAAGTGCTCGGCTTCCTTGGTCCCAACGGCGCCGGCAAATCCAGCACCATGCAAATGATCAGCGGCAACCTCGCGCCCGGGGCCGGCCAGATCAGCATTGCCGGCATTGATCTGCTGGAAAAACCGAAACAGGCCAAGCGCGAGATTGGTTACCTGCCGGAACAGCCACCACTATACCGGGAGCTGACGGTCGATGAATTTCTGCGCTACTGCGCCCGGCTGAATCGCATCCGGCGCAGCCATATCGGCAACGCAGTGGCCACCGCCAAGGAACGCACCGGACTCGGGGATGTCGGGCGGCGACTGATTGACAACCTCTCGAAGGGCTATCAGCAACGCGTCGGTATTGCCCAGGCCATCATTCATAACCCGGCAGTGGTGATACTGGATGAGCCTACAGTCGGCCTGGACCCACTACAGATTCGCGAAATTCGCGCACTCATTTGCGAGCTTGGCAAGGAACACGGCATCATCCTGTCCACGCATATCCTGCCCGAAGTACAGGCGACCTGCAGCCGCGTGCAAATTATCAATCGTGGCAAACTGGTATTTTCAGACACGACCGCCGGACTGGAATCCCGCATGAATGCCACGGCACTGATTGCCGCTTTCCATAGCGCACCCGACCTTGCGGCACTGCAACAGCTGGCCGGCGTGGAGCGCGTGGAACCACTGCCTGGCAACCGGGTACGCCTGCATTATGACGACAGCAACCCTGCCGAGGCACTGGTAGAGCAATCAGTCGCGCAACGCTGGCGCCTGCATGAACTGACGCCGGAAGGCCGCACACTTGAACAGATTTTCATCGAACTGACCTGCTCGGAAGAACAATACCCGCACTCCGGAGACAGCAGCCAGTGATTTTTACCATCGCCGCTCGCGAATTGCGCAGTTTGTTCCTGTCACCGCTGGCATGGGCGATTCTTGCCGTCACCCTGTTCATTCTTGCCTACCTTTTCCTGACACAAATCGAGGCCTTTATCGGCCTGCAACCGCGCCTCGCTGCCATTAAGGGCGCACCCGGCGTTGCAGATATAATCGTTGCACCGTTACTTGCAGATGCTGCCGTGATACTGCTGCTGATCACACCGCTGATCACCATGCGCAGCATCAGCGAAGAGCGCCGCAACCGCACCATCAGCCTGCTGTTCTCTGCACCGGTGTCGATGACAGAAATCGTCATTGGAAAATACCTGGGAATACTGTCTTTCTTTATTATTCTGCTGGCACTGCTGGCCCTGATGCCGCTGTCACTGCTGGCAGGAACAGACCTGGATCTGGGCAAACTGGCGGCCGGCTTGCTGGGGCTGACACTGGTCGTTGCTGCCTTCTCGGCCATTGGCCTGTACATGTCATCCCTGACCGAGCAACCTACGGTGGCCGCCGTCACCACCTTTGGACTGCTGTTATTGCTGTGGATCGTTGACTGGGCCGGCACTACCGAGGCTGCCGGCAGCAGCATGCTTGCACAACTATCCATGCTGCGTCACTACGAACCCCTGCTAAAGGGCCTCTTTAACAGCACTGACGTGGCCTACTACCTGCTGATCATCCTGCTGTTCATCGGCTTTACCATTCGTCGCATGGACGCCAGCAGACTACAACACTGACCATTATGGAAATTACCCGCCGCTCCCGCCTGCTGCTGCGACTGCAAGCCCTGCTGTTTGCAGTGCTGTTTATCGGCATTATCGCCATGCTGGCCTGGTTGAGTAGCCGCTATGTCTACCAGGCAGACTGGACCAGCGGTGCACGCAATACCGTCTCTGCAGATACCCGTAAATTACTGGACAGCATGGAGCAGCCGGTCAGCATCAGCGCATTTGTTCGCGATGAAGGCCTGGTTCGAGACCAGATAAGGGACCTGGTCGGCAGTTATCAACGCTTCAAGGATGATATTTCCCTGGAGTTCACCAACCCGGACACACAACCTGCCCGTGTTCGTGAACTGGGCATCGCCAGTGGCGGTGAAATCGTCATTCGCTACCAGGATCGCAGCGAGAATATCCAGACCCTGAGTGAGCAACAGCTCTCCAATGCCCTGTTACGACTCACCCGGAAACAGCAACGCTGGGTGGTCTTTCTAGGCGGTCACGGCGAACGTACGCCCGGCGGAGAAACCAATTACGGGCTGGGTATGTTTACACAGGAACTGGAACGCAAGGGACTGCAGGTACAAACCGTGAAGCTGGCAGAGTCGTTAATTCCATCCAACACCAATCTGCTGGTGATTGCCGGTCCGCGCGTTGAACTGCTGCCCGGCGAAGTCGGGAAACTGCAACACTATATCGAGCAGGGTGGCAACCTGCTGTGGCTGGCCGAACCCGGCAACCTGCAAGGACTGCAGCCATTGGCAGAGCAACTCGACATCAACCTGTTGCCTGGCGTGGTGGTCGACGCGGCCACTGAAATGTTTGGCATAGACAATCCGACCTTCGTCGTTGTCACCGGTTATCCCCGCCACGACATCACCAGCGAAATGACCGCGGTAACCGTTTATCCCGAAGCTGCCGCGCTGGAGATCAATGACAATAGTGAATGGGAGGTACTGCCACTGCTTACTACCCTGGAACGCGCCTGGACAGAACTGGATGAAATCGCCGATGAGATTCAGTTCGACAGCGATACCGATGAACGCGCCGGCCCACTCGATATTGGCGTGATACTGACCCGCACACGCAAAGATGACAACGGTACCGAGCTGCCGATGCAGCGCATTATCGTTATTGGCGACGGCGATTTTCTTTCCAACACCTATCTTGGTAATGGCGGTAACCTCAACCTCGGGCTGAACATCGTGCAATGGCTAAGCCATGACGAGGCGATACTGGATATTGAGATCAAGGCCGCACCCGACACCAGCCTGGTACTCGGCAAGGTTGCCCAGGCTGTCATCGGACTGGGGTTCCTGATCGGACTGCCGCTGCTACTGCTGGTTACCGGTATAATTGTCTGGCTATTGCGCCGGCGCCGCTAGTTTATGTCCTCACGTAACCTGCTAAACCTCGCGCTCCTCGCTCTCGCAGGCATCCTGGCACTGGTCATCTTCTACCAGCCCGGCATCACGCCAGAACCGGCACCGCAGGCCGTTACCGCACTGAGCGGTAAAAATATCAAGCGCATTCAGGTTGTACGCATGACACGTGATCCGCTGACGTTTACACGGCACGACGGTGAATGGTTTCTGAGCGGCGATCGTGAGTTACCTGCCAGCAACTTCCAGGTCAGTTCCTTACTTGCCGTACTGCAGACTGCAGCAATACGCAGCTACCCTGTCGACAGTGTTGAACCTGAAACACTGGGACTGGCACCACCGCTCGCCACCCTGACACTGGATAATGTGCACTTTAAGATCGGGATAACCGATGCGCTGGACAAGCTGCGTTACCTGCAGACAGGGGACACCGTCTTCCTGGTCAGCGACCGCTACCAGCACCTGATCAGTGCTGACTGGCCCGGCTTTGTGTCGCGTAAACTGCTGCCTGCCAGTGCCGGCATCAGCCAGCTGCAACTGCCGCATACCATCCTGTCGCTGAGCGCCGACAACCAGTGGCAGCAGTCTGCAGCAACCGATTCCGTCGACGCCGGCAAACTGCAAATACTGGTCGACAGCTGGCAACAGGCAAGCGCTACCTATATACGCCACTACCAGCCTGTAACCGGCAGTGAAACAGTCACGCTGGAATTCTCCACGGCTGCGGAAGCGGTCACCTTTCAGATCGTCGCACGCACACCGGAACTCATCCTGGCACGACCGGACCTGGGCATTCAGTACCACCTGCAAGCTGACATGGCCGGCATTCTGCTGGCCGTACCGGAAGAATAAAGCAGAAACACAACAACATGCCCGAGCTTCCCGAAGTTGAAACCACCTGTCGCGGTATCGCACCGCATATTACCGGCAAGCGTGTCACCCGCGTGATCGTACGCAATCCCAACCTGCGCTGGCCGGTTTCCAGCCGCCTTGGTAAAGACCTCAGCGGACAAACGATCAACGCGGTGAGTCGACGCGCAAAATACCTGCTGTTGCAAACAGATGCCGGTACCGCGATTCTGCATCTCGGTATGTCCGGCAGCCTC
>JAOUCV010000059.1 GCA_029859555.1 Gammaproteobacteria bacterium | reverse complement strand
GTGCTTGCCACCTTGCTGATTGATCCTCTATCCGTGCTGGCAGCCGGCTGGTGGTTGTCTTTCTGGGCAGTGACGCTGATTGCTTACATGGTAAGCGGTCGTTATGGACAACAGAGCATTCCCCAGAGGTGGATGAACCTGCATGTGGTACTGGCATTTTCCATGCTGCCGCTGCTGCTGGTGTTCTTTCAACAGGCCTCATTGATCGCACCGTTTGCCAACATCGTTGCGGTTCCCTGGGTCAGTTTTTTGGTGGTGCCTGTGGCGCTCATCGGAACGCTGCTATTTAGCCTGAATGAAACGGCAGGCGAGTGGCTGCTGGAGTTTGCCGGCCTGTTACTGGACATTATATGGCCGTTGTTAAGGTGGATGTCAGGACTTCAATTTTCACAATGGCAGCAACACGAGCCGCTTGCATGGACATTGATACCGGCATTGTTCGGGGTGTTTGTTTTGTTTATGCCGCGTGGCTTGCCGGCACGATGGGTTGGTGTGCTGTTATTGCTCCCCCTGTTTCTGGTCAAACCGGCGATACCCGCACAGGGTGAGGCTGTTGTTACCTTGCTGGACGTGGGGCAGGGTCTGGCGACCGTCGTACAAACCCGGCAGCACGTGCTGGTTTATGATGCCGGCCCCCGTTTCAGTGATTCTTTCGATACCGGCCAGGCCGTGGTAGTGCCGTATCTTCGACACCAGGGCGTCCGGCGTCTGGATACGCTGGTGGTCAGTCATGGTGACAATGATCACATCGGAGGTGTGAACTCGTTGCTGGCGGCCTATCCCGCGACGCGTATCATCTCCAGTGTGCCTGACGAAATACCAGCGGCCCATGCCGGTGCTTGTTGGCGTGGGCAGCACTGGAACTGGGATGGTGTCCACTTTGAAATTCTGGGTCCGGCAGAGGGCGGCCGACTGACAGGAAATAATGCCTCCTGCGTGTTGCGTATTGAGGCCGCCGGTGGACAATCAGCCTTGTTGACCGGGGATATTGAACGCCAGGCAGAGCAGCAGCTGCTGGAGTCGCTAGCTGCCCGGCTGCAGGTTGATGTGCTGGTGGTACCGCATCACGGCAGCAAGACGTCATCGGGTCCCGCTTTTGTTAAAGCGGTCAATCCGGCGCTGGCACTGGTGCCCAGTGGCTATCGAAACCGCTACGGTTTCCCGAAAGCGGAGGTTCTGGAGAGGTATGCGGGTATTCAGGCAACTGTTGGCCAGACCGGCCTCGGTGGTGCGCTTTCGGTGGTGCTGGCAAAGGATACGGATGTGCTGGAAATCCAGCGCTACCGGGACAGCAGCCGACGCTACTGGGATTCGGGAAAAAATCGTAAAACAGCTGTTTGGCTGCCGCGTTAAATACAGTATGATTTGGCTCGTTCCCGGATTACGGATAAGCAAAGGATGGTGATGGTGTGCTAGAACTTGTAAGGGCAGGTGGCTGGTTGATGCTGCCGATTATTTTGTGTTCGGTGGTTGCGCTGGCAATCATTGTTGAACGTCTCTGGTCGCTGCAGGTACGGCGTGTACTGCCAAAGCATCTGGTGGCACAGGTATGGCGCTGGGAAAAGATCCATCAGCTGAATGACGAGCATATGAAGGAGTTGCAGGCAAGTTCGCCGCTGGGCTCCATTCTTGCGGCCGGCATTATCAATCGTCACCAGAGTCGTGACGTGATGAAGGAAAGTATTGAGGATACCGGCCGGCATATCGTTCACGAGCTGGAGCGTTACCTCAATACACTCGGTACCATTGCAGCCATCACACCGTTACTGGGGCTGCTCGGCACGGTTATCGGCATGATCAAGGTGTTTGCGACCATCACCACCCAGGGTGTCGGTGATCCCGGTGCGCTGGCCGGAGGTATTTCAGAGGCATTGATTACCACCGCTGCCGGTATGTCGGTGGCCATTCCAACCCTGATGTTCTATCGCTATTTTCGCGGCAGGGTCAGGATGCTGGTGCTGAAGATGGAGCAGGAGGCGCTCACCATGATTGAAATTATGCACGGGCAGCGTAAACCTGACCCGGATTCGGAGTAGCAAGGTATGAATCTGCAACCCGGAGGAGAGGATGAACCGGAAGTCAACCTGACACCCTTGATAGATGTGGTGTTCCTGCTATTGATTTTTTTTATGGTGTCTACAACCTTCGAGCACCAGTCTCGCATCCAGATAGAACTGCCTGAAGCCACAGCTTCGCCCGAAGAAATGGAAGAAGACTCGATCGAAATCATTATTGATGCCCAGGGACGCTATTTTATCGGTGAAGAGCAGGTGGTGAATACCGAGTTGAAAACACTCAAGAGTGCCATCAGCAAGGCATTGGGTGACCGCAAGGTGGTACCGGTAACGATTCGTGCGGATGCCAGTACGCCACACCAGGCGGTCATTACTGCGCTTGATGCTACCAGCCAGCTTGGGTTGACACAGATTTCACTGGCCACATCCAGTATCCAGGACGAATAGCCGTCTGTTGTTGCCGGCATTCAGGGTGAAATGAAGCGCCTGGACCACTACTGGAATGTGCGCAGTCCCTGGCTGTTGCTACTAACACCGCTATCGCTGGTTTTTCGTATTGTTGTCTGGTTACGGCGTAACGCATACCGGGTCGGTCTGCTACGCAGCCGGCGTGTCGCGCTGCCGGTCATTATCATCGGTAATATTACTGTGGGCGGAACCGGCAAGACGCCACTGGTTATCTGGCTGGCAGAATACCTGCAGGAAAAGGGCTACCACCCGGGTATTATCTCACGTGGCTATGGCGGCAAGGCGGGCAGCTGGCCGCAGCAGGTGCGGCCGGACAGTGATCCGGCCATGGTGGGGGACGAGGCCGTGCTGCTGGCCGGTGCGACCGGCTGTCCAATGGCTGTCGGGCCAGACCGGGTGGCAACTGCCACGGCACTGATCGAGCACAGTGAATGTGATGTCATACTGAGCGATGACGGTCTGCAGCATTACGCACTGCAAAGGGATATCGAAATTATCGTTATTGATGGTACCCGGCGTTTCGGTACGGGTTTCTTAATCCCTGCCGGCCCCATGCGTGAGCCTGCCAAACGCCTGAAGCAAGCTGACCTTGTTGTCATAAACGGTCTGGGCAGTGGCCAGGAACACGTCATGCGAATGCGTCCGGGTGATGCGCACAGCCTCAGGGACAGCAGCATCAAGCGACCCCTCGCCGATTTTCGCGCTCAGGCGGTGCATGCCGTCGCCGGAATAGGTAATCCGGAACGTTTTTTCCAGTCACTCGAACAGCACGGTATGCAGCTGGATAAACATGTGTTTCCGGATCATTATAAATTCACGGCGACGGATATTCGTTTTGGTGATGACAAGCCAGTCATCATGACGGAAAAAGATGCGGTAAAATGCCGTTACTTTGCCAGTGAGAATGACTGGTATATACCTGTTACAGTGCAGATGTCGGCAGATTTTTGCCAGCGCCTGGACGAACTGCTGCCAGCAAGGCCGGGTGAGCATGCCTAGCCGGCGGTTTCATAAGACCGTAACCTTATCAGGAGTATAGCGTGGACAAAAAATTACTGGATATACTGGCTTGCCCGGTTTGCAAAGGCCCCCTGGTGTACGACCAGGAAGCCGGCGAACTGATATGCAAACCCGACCGTCTGGCCTATCCGATCAAGGATGATATCCCGGTCATGCTGGAAGAAGAGGCACGGCAAATTCCGGCAGATCAGGAACTCTGAGCCGATCGTTAATGGACACCAAATTCAAGGTTGTCATTCCTGCACGTTATGCATCCACCCGCTTGCCAGGCAAGCCGCTCCTGAAAATTGGCGGTCGACCGATGTTGCAGTATGTGCATGAACAGGCACTGCAGAGCGGGGCGGATGAAGTAATCGTTGCGACAGATGATCAGCGTATCCAGGATGCGGCAAATGGTTTTGGTGCAACCGTCTGCATGACGTCTGTGACGCACGAATCCGGTACAGAAAGGCTTGCCGAAGTTGCCGAACAAATGGCCTGGGATGACCAGTCCATCGTTGTCAACGTGCAGGGGGATGAGCCGTTACTTCCCCCGGCCCTGATTCGTCAGGTTGCAGAAGGGCTCGCCGGTCATCCCCAGGCAGCAGTCGCCACGCTGGCTTATCCGATAGAACAGGCGGATGAGGTCACCGATCCGAATATCGTAAAAGTGGTCCTGGATAATGCGGGTTACGCGCTGTATTTCAGTCGCGCACCGATCCCCTGTCGACGTGATGCGTCATTTACTGCTGATGTGCCACCCTCCCTGCGCCATATCGGCTTGTACGCCTACCGAGCCGGCTTTCTCAAGAGTTACCAGCAGCTCCAGCCTTCACCGCTGGAAGGTGCAGAGAAACTCGAGCAGTTGCGGGTTTTGTGGCATGGGTTGAAGATCTTTGTTGCCATTGCCAGCGAGATGCCGGGACATGGAGTCGATACCGAAAGTGATTTGCAACGCATTGAAAAATTATTGTCAGCCTGACAGGATAGCTGTCACGGCTGTGTTGATAATGATTGTACGGAAACGCTAGAATTTATTTTTCATCTGATCTTGTGGAATGGCGAGGAATTAATTGAATAATAAAATGACTATTTCGGTGCTATTTGTGTGCATGGGTAACATATGTCGTTCACCATCAGCGCAGGGTGTATTTGAGAGGCTGGTTGAACAGCACAAGCTTGCAGATCTGATCGAAATCGATTCAGCCGGAACGCACGCCTACCATATTGGTGAGCGTCCTGACGAGCGTGCATCTGCTGCAGCCTTGCAGCGCGGCGTTGACCTCAGCTCCCAGCAGGCGCGTCGTGTCAGTCCGGATGACTTTGACAGGTTTGACTACGTGCTGGCCATGGATCGGGATAATTATGAAATACTGGCAGCGAGTTGCCCGCTCAAGCTGCGATCGCGGTTACGCTTGTTCCTTGAATTTGCACCGGATCTTCTAACCCGGGAAGTGCCGGATCCCTACTATGGAGGTCCGAGTGGTTTTGAGCGGGTACTGGATTTAATTGAAGAGGCCTCAGAAGGGCTGCTGGCAGATATACGCCAGCAGCACGGCCTCTGATACCAGGCTTATTCCGAAGCTGCCTTCTCGGTTTTGGCTGCGGTGTTAGTGGTACCTGTTGACTGTTGTCCGCCGGCAGCTGTATCAGCAGCCGCCGCCGGTTTTGGCTGGTTTGGCTGCGCGGGTGTTGCTGTGGCAGCGCCGCCTGTCGAGGGTTTTGGCTGGTTTGGCTGCACGGGCGTTGCTGTGGCAGCGCCGCCTGTCGAGGGTTTTGGCTGACTTTGCGGGGCCATCGCGGCTGTGGCGCTGCTGGTCGCAGAAGTATCCGTCTGATTACCCCGGTTATCTGAATGTGGCTTCACATTACTGGTACTGCCCTGCGGGTTGTTGATGGCACCTTCACTTGCCGGTTGCTTGTTGCCATCGGTCTCAGGTTTATTTTGTACCTCGTTGCCAGCAGCTGCCTGGTTCGGCTTGTTGGCATTGCGGTTCTGACCCGATGAACGTCTGCGCCCGCCACGCCGACCACGCCTTGAGCCCTGTTTCGGTTGATTACCGGCCTCGCTTCTCTCCTGCTGATTGCCGGTTGTTTGACTGGCTTCTTCCTTTGGTTGTGATTGTGTTTGACCCTGATTCGCCTTGGGTTTGTTGGCTGCAGTACGCCGTTGACCACCTTGCTGCTTGCCGGAGGCTGGCTTGTTGCCTGGAGCACGCCGTTGACCACCTTGCTGCTGGCCGGAGGCTGGCTTGTTGGCAGGCCGACGATTGCCCTGTGATTGTCTGCGGCGGTTGCGGTCATTGCCGCTGCGTTGTCCCCGGTTTGCCGGTTTGCGCTGCTGTGGCCGGGCTTTCTTTTGCGGTTTGGTATCTTCACCGCCGCCGAACAGACTGGCGAACAGGCGTTTCAGCAGACCTGGTTTGGCCACTGTTTCGGTTACCGCCGGGGCCGTTGGGGCGGGTGCCGGTGCAGACGGTTTTACTGACCTGACAGCGGGCACTTCAGGACCGGGCTTTTCACCCGGTAATGCCGCTGCAGTTTCCGGTTCAGCCGCGGCTTTCGCCATTTTGTAGCTGGCAGATATCGGTTCACTGATTGATTCATCTTTACGAATGCGTTGTACGTCATAACTGGGAGTTTCCAGAGAAGGCGACGGAATCAGCATCACGGAAATCTTGTGGCGGGCTTCAAGTTCCCCGAGAAGATCACGTTTTTCGTTAAGCAGATAGGTTCCGACATCAACGGGCACATGGGCAACAACACGCAGCGTATTGTCTTTCATGACTTCTTCTTCGATGATTCTGAGTACCGAAAGCGACAGCGATTCGACGCCGCGAATGGTGCCCTGGCCGGTGCATCGCGGGCAGACAATCTGGCTGGATTCCCCCAGTGATGGACGCAGACGCTGGCGTGACATCTCCAGTAGTCCGAACCTGGAGATGCGGCCGATTTGTACACGGGCCCGGTCCATTTTCAGTGCCTCGCGCAGACGGTTCTCGACTTCACGCTGGTGGCGTGCCGGCTGCATGTCGATGAAATCGATGACCACCAGGCCGCCGAGGTCGCGTAACCGCAGCTGTCGGGCGATCTCGTCGGCAGACTCGAGGTTGGTATTTAGCGCGGTCTCTTCAATATCACTGCCCTTGGTGGCGCGGGCAGAGTTGATATCGATGGAAATCAGCGCCTCGGTGTGATCAATAACGATGGCACCACCGGAAGGCAGGGAGACTTCCCGCTGGAAGGCTGACTCGATCTGCGATTCAATCTGGTAGCGATTGAACAGGGGAACGGTATCCTGGTAAAGCTTCAGCTTGGGCAGGTTGTGTGGCATGACCCGCTCCATAAACTCATGGGCCGTGTCATAGACTTCCTGGCTGTCGATCAGTATTTCCGAGATTTCGGTACGCAGGTAGTCACGCAGCGCACGGATAATGACGTTGCTTTCCTGGTAGATGAGGAACGGTGAAGGTCGCTCTTCCGAGGATTCCTTGATGACCTGCCAGAGATGCACAAGATAATCCAGATCCCACTGCAGCTCTTCACTGTTACGTCCGATGCCTGCAGTGCGCACGATCATGCCCATATCCTGGGGGATGTCCATGGCGCTCATGGCGTCGCGTACAAGATCCCTGTCATCACCCTGGATACGCCGGGAGACACCGCCGGCACGCGGGTTATTCGGCATCAGCACCATGTAGCGTCCGGCAAGACTGATGAAGGTTGTGAGGGCTGCCCCCTTGTTGCCGCGTTCTTCTTTTTCTACCTGAACGATCAGTTCCTGACCTTCCTTGAGTGCATCCTTGATGCTGAGACGGCCTGACGAATTCTTGGCGGAATCGCTGAAGTAGCTGCGGGAAATTTCTTTCAGTGGCAGAAAGCCGTGACGGTTTCCGCCGTAATCAACAAAGGCCGCTTCGAGACTGGGCTCAATGCGGGTAATCTTGCCCTTGTAAACGTTGGATTTTTTCTGACCGCGTGAAGGTACCTCTATATCAAGATCGTAAAGTTTCTGGCCATCGACCATGGCCACACGCAGCTCTTCTGGCTGCGTGGTATTGATGAGCATTCTTTTCATGTGTTTTGTCTCTCTGTCGCTCGACCTGATTACGGACACAGCAGTGTGCCTGGCCTGTTCCCGCCGTGGCGTATTGCAAGACCGGCACGGAAATGCCTATCACACGGAACATGCAGGAAATAAGGGCTGAAATATAATGCTGTACGTTAAACATGGGAGCGATTGTTGTTTATATAATTTATTGATTTACAGCATAATGCTGACAGTTATGAAGATTGTCGGCCAGTAGATACGGCCAACACCTCCAGTAAAAATGGGTGCTCGGTAATCTCTCTTGTCATATAAAGAGTATACCGAGGCGGCACTATAACAACCTTGCTCTATACCCGCAAACGCGACAGGTAATACAAGCGCATGAAACGCTGTAGAATTCGCAGCTGTTCAAGTCATTATTGCAACTGATGAGCCAGCCAAACACAAAAAGCTTCCCCAAGGTCCGCAAGGTTAATGTATCCGAGGATGAGGCCGGGCAGCGTATAGACAATTTTTTGGCGCGTTATCTCAAGGGCGTTCCGAAAAGCCATATCTATCGCATCCTGCGTCGCGGCGAGGTGCGCGTGAATAGCGGCCGTATCCGTGCCCAGTACAAGGTGCGTGCCGGCGATACCGTGCGCATTCCGCCAGTCCGAGTCTCTGAATCAAAGCCGGGGCAGGTGCCGGGTATTGATCTGGAACAGCATATTTTGTTCGAGAACCCGCGTCTGCTGGTAATCAACAAGCCACCGGGTATCGCGGTACATGGCGGCAGTGGTCTGAGTTACGGCATTATCGAGGCGCTGCGGGCAGGGCGTGCCACGGCGCCTTACCTGGAGCTCGGGCATCGACTTGACCGTGAAACATCGGGTTGCCTGGTGATAGCCAAGCGACGCAGTTTTTTGCGTGCATTCCATGAACAATTGCAGCAAGGCCAGGTCAAAAAGCTCTACCTGGCGCTGGTGGATGGTCAGTGGCAAGGCAGCAAGCGGACCGTGGATGTGCCATTGCGTAAAAATCAGCTACGTGGTGGCGAGCGAATGGTGAGCGTCGATCCCGAGGGCAAGCGGGCGATCAGTATTTTCAGGCCGGTCTCCGTTTACCAGGATAGCAGCCTTGTGGAAGTCGAGCTGAAAACCGGCAGGACCCATCAGATCAGGGTGCATGGCCAGCATATCGGGCACCCGCTGGCAGGAGACCAGAAGTATGGGGATGAACAATTCAATCGCAGCATGCGGGCTGTCGGTTTGCGGCGCATGTTGTTACATGCGCATATGATTGAATTTGTCGATCCCTACGATGATCAGGTCATCACCGTCAGCTCGCCGCTGGATGAAAATGCCAGGGCTGTACTGGGGCATCTGGAATCGTAATTGTCTTATGCAAGCTTGTGTCACAGCGCACAAATGCAAGTTGAGAAAACGGTAACTGTTAATGAACACAGCTATAAAATTTATTGTTTTTGACTGGGACGGCACGTTGATGGATTCCGAGTCGCAGATCGTCTCCTGTATCCATGCTGCAGCTGCGGATCTTGATCTTGAACCGATGAGTGATGCGACCGTCAGTAATATAATCGGTCTTGGTCTGCGTGAGGCAATCGACACGCTGGTGCCCGGACGTGACCAGCAGTTTCACCAGGCATTTGTCGAGGCTTACCGGAGTCACTGGTTTCAGTCTGAAAGTTCACTGCTGTTTGCGGGCGTTCGACCGATGCTGGATGCTGTCAGGGAACAGAATTTCTTGCTGGGCGTTGCAACCGGCAAGGCACGGCGAGGGCTGGATCGCGTCTTGAACGATACCGGCCTGGACAGCTATTTTCACGCAACACGCTGTTCCGATGAGGCACTTTCCAAGCCGCATCCGCAAATGTTATTCGATTTGATGGAGGCACTGGATGTTCTTCCCGAAGAGACGATAATGGTGGGTGATACCGAATATGATATGGAAATGGCGACCAATGCCGGTGTTGCCAAGGTTGCAGTGCGTTCAGGTGTACATTCAGCTGATCGACTTAACCGGCATGCGCCGCTGGTCTGCCTGGACAGCATTTCTGAAATGCCGGACTGGATGGCA
>JAOUCV010000366.1 GCA_029859555.1 Gammaproteobacteria bacterium | reverse complement strand
GGGTACGTGTGGGGCCGTTCACTGATTATGTGGCGCTCGACAAATCAAGGCAGAAGCTGCGTGAGCTGGGCTATGAAGCGCAGGTGGTAAAAAAACGAGAGTAGGGCGCACAAGAGGCGTCTCTGGAGATAGTTGCAATCCATCCCTGAATTTTTACTCCCGGGAGAAAGATTAGGGGAAGCAGTGATCACTCGGCAAACGAGAGAATTACACTTAATAAATAATATAAATACATAAGCTTGCAGAACATATTTAATCTAAAATAGATAGTGAAAATCAAATTCTTATTGCGGATGATTTGATTGATCCACTTTCCCTGGTTGAGAAGACAGCGAAGGCTCTTCGTGGAGCAGGCGGCCGATGACCCTGGCATGGGCAGGCCCAGAGCCAAACACTGCCGTGATACCCAGGTTGAGGGTGAAGCGTTAAGCATCGCGGCTAGCGTTATTTTCGCCGGGTATGGACCGGAAAATTGGAAATTTTCCGGTATTTTTCCCTGAATCAGGAAAAATCGCAGAGACTGCTTAGTAACAGACTGTATCCCCCGCCAAATTATGTATAATCCTCCCTCTTTTGAAGCGCCCGTAGCTCAGCTGGATAGAGTACCTGGCTACGAACCAGGCGGTCGGAGGTTCGAATCCTTCCGGGCGCGCCAATAACAAACCGGCCTTCTGGCCGGTTTTTTATTGGCTTGTTCGGAGGGTGAAGAGAAGCTCCTCGGTTCGAGCCGAGGCCAACGCAGTTGGCCGAGACAGCGCCGGCTTTGCCGGCGACCCCGCAGGGGTGAGGCCGCAGGCCGAATAATCCTTCCGGGCGCGCCATTTTCATTCTTTATATCAACAAGCTGCAGCGCTGTCGCGCTGCATGCAGTTTCTCCTCCTTTCAAATTGTGCCCGAAATTGTGCTAATCGGTACCGGGTATCTGGTGTGCGTGTGTTACTGCTGTGTTGTGTAATCATCAAGTTAATGATCCTGGCGCACTGTTTGCAGGAAACCCGACTACCTGGTTAAAAACCAGGTGATCCACTGGCGGTGGTGATTATTGCACGGAAAATATTCAACCTACCGTTACGGCATACTTAGTTGCCTTGCTGCATTCTCGAGTCCATTGAGAACCGGTTCGGCAACGGTTGCTGGGAAATCATCCGGGAGCAAAGCGGATATATTTTCAAGTACCGTGGGTGTGCGCTTGATGAGTTCAGTGATTAACTGCTCGGCCTCGGCCCCGAGGTTGCAGGCATTTGCTGTATCTACCCAGTGACGTCTTTGTATCCCGGACCAGCGGTAGTGTCGGTTTTTACCACTGACGGCCATGGCCATACGTGCCTTTTCTGGCGCAATCTGGTTGGTGCCGTGCCCCATGACAGGATAGGCGGACAGGATGTCGTAGAGGGGGGTGAGGGAAAATCGCCCACCAGCTTCTATGAAGACGCTGAAGTTTTTTGCGTGGCCATCGGTAGCGGCAAGCATCCAGAATAAAACTTGGGCCTTGAAGAAGGTTTGTCTGTCGGCCTGTGCAGTGCGCGCACCGAGTAGTAAGGACATGATGTCCCGAATACCAGGACCACCATCGGATTCATACTTGTGTCCTGGTGCGGTACCGGTTGCCTGGCACATATCCTCTTGGGGTAGCCGTACCCACCAGGTTCCATTTTGTGCAAGACGACGATCGAAGCGTTCTACGATGAGTACTTTTTGATCCTCGAATTGTGCCATGTCGGAGTGTGCTGTGCTCAGGCCATAAGCCCGGACGATTTGCGAGCAAAGCCACTCGTTTTCTACAGACGTAGTCAGGTCGGCCTGCATGTTGCCAACCCGCCCTAATGGGAGTTTGAAAATATGCGTTGTCGGTGTCGTGCCACGCGGACGATGCCAGCACCCTTCGTGCCAAAGGAGGGCGGTCTTTTCCTGTGCGCCTGCGATAGAGATACGAAAATCATCGTCATCACGATGTCCCAGTGCGGGAGCTGAAACGGTTGCGCGTAACAGGTTTGCGATGGCGTCGTCTGTGAGTGGCTCGCCATTGATACTGTGAATGCCTTGCGGTTGATCATCAGGTGCAAGTAGTTGCACAGCGCCAACACAGTCCCGTCCGATTTCGGTCAGCAGATCAAACGCAGAAGTGGATGATGTTCCGAAGCGGGACTGTATTCGCCGCCGTATATCGGAGCTATCCGGTAGCAGGTTGTCGAAGAAGGTTTCGACCCGCGCGTCGCGATAGGCTGTGTCCGATGGTTGCAATGGCATCGATAGCGACAGAGGTCGTGATGCAGAGGATTCCAGCCAGGTTGCGGCGTAGCGGAATTCATGTCGACCCTGGGGGGCGAAAAGCCAGTTTCCCACAAGTTCGCCGTTCATCCAGATGTTCAGCTGTCGTGTCTTTGAGGGGCGTCCCATCGGTTACCACTCCGGAGATGTTGGCTGATCCGTATCAGATGACTTCGGTCGCAGTACCAGTTCCAGTTCCAGTGTTGATAGCAGTTTGAACAGGCTTTCCACGCTACTGCGTTCCGGCGACGATTCAAGCGCCGAGACTGTTTTGGGCAGCAGGCCGACCGGCGCACCGGCAGCTTTTTGAGTCAATCGCTTGGAATTGCGTTGGCTGCGCAGAGCTTGGGCCAACTGCTGAGGTGTGTGTACGTTGTAGTCCATAGATAAATCCCCTATAGGGTATATATTTGAAATATACCTTGTGGGGGATATTCTGTCAACATACCCTGTGGGGTGTATTAGTGGGAATTTCTTGGGCAGAATATATAGTTACTTATATAAATATACAGGTAGAATTATATTCTTCCAACGAAAGGAA
>JAOUCV010000365.1 GCA_029859555.1 Gammaproteobacteria bacterium | reverse complement strand
GATCTCTTTCTGATCAGGCCATACATCCTTTAGATAGACCGGGCTGCCGTTCGGTTCAGTCCCCAGTGGCTCTGTTTGCAAGTCAATATCCATACGGCCAGCCAGCGCATAGGCAACCACCAGCGGCGGCGACGCGAGGTAGTTCATGCGCACCTCTGCATGCACACGCCCTTCGAAATTACGGTTACCCGACAACACCGAACAAACACTCAGGTCACCTTCACGTATCGCCTCGGAAACAGCTGCCGGCAACGGGCCGGAATTGCCGATACAGGTGGTGCAACCATAGCCCACCGTATGAAATCCCAGTGACTGCAGCGCCTCGGTCAGTCCTGCCTGCTGCAGGTAGCCGGTTACAACACGAGAGCCCGGCGCCAGCGACGTCTTGACCCAGGGCTTTACGTCAAGCCCCAGCGAGACTGCTTTCCGCGCTACCAGGCCGGCAGCCACCATGACAGACGGATTCGAGGTGTTGGTGCAGGAGGTAATCGCGGCAATTACAACCGCGCCATCGTTCAATTCAACGGACTGGTTCTTGATCACGGTTTTTACAGGATGACTGGTAATATTGCCTTCCTGCTTGATGGTTTCCAGCGCTTCCAGAAAGCGCGGCCTGATGTCAGTCAGCGCGACACGGTCCTGGGGCCGCTTGGGGCCTGCGAGGCTAGGAACCACAGACGAGAGATCCATTTCCACGGTGCTGGTATAAGTTGCGTTCTGTGTTTCAGTGCCGCGGAACATTAGCTGTTCGCGCGAGTAGGACTCGGCCAGTGCAACCCGCTCATCGCTGCGGCCGGTAAGTTTGAGATAGGCGAGTGTTTCCTCGTCAACCGGGAAAAAGCCGCAGGTAGCGCCGTATTCGGGTGCCATGTTCGCAATGGTTGCCCGGTCGGCCAGTGACAGGTGGCTTAAGCCATCACCATAGAATTCAACAAACTTGCCAACTACGCCTTTCTGGCGCAGTACTTCCACGACAGTCAGCACCAGATCGGTTGCTGTAGCACCTTCAGGCAGCTTGCCGTGCAATCTAAAACCCACCACCTGTGGAATCAGCATGGAAATCGGCTGACCCAGCATGGCGGCTTCCGCTTCAATGCCGCCGACGCCCCAACCCAGCACGCCAAGCCCGTTGATCATGGTGGTATGCGAGTCGGTGCCTACCAGGGTGTCAGGATAGGCCTGAACAACATCGTCCTTTTCAGCTTCAAAAACCACTCTGGCGAGGTGTTCAAGATTGACCTGGTGGACAATACCGGTGTCAGGCGGAACCACCTGGAAATTGGAAAAGGCCTTCTGACCCCACTTCAGAAAACTGTAGCGTTCCTGGTTACGCTGGTATTCAAGTTCGCTATTGAGGTCCATGGCCTGTTTCGATCCAAAGCTGTCAACCTGTACGGAATGGTCAATAACCAGTTCGGCGGACTGCAACGGATTGATCTTGTCCGGATTGCCGCCCAGCGCTTTCATGGCATCACGCATGGCGGCCAGATCGACCACAGCGGGTACCCCGGTAAAGTCCTGCATCAGTACGCGGGCAGGGCGGAAGGCGATCTCGCAATCAGGTTCCGCCTGCGGGTCCCAGTTAATCAATGCCTCTATGTCACTTTTTGTGACGGTCTTGCCGTCTTCATGGCGCAGCAGGTTTTCCAGCAAAATCTTCAGCGTGCAGGGCAGGCGGGAAATATCATGCGTCTCGCCGAGTTTACGCAGACTGAAAATTTCATATGAATTATTCCCGACATCGAGTGTTTCACGGGTATCAAAACTGTTGTTCATGGATTCTCCTGCTATTGAATTACTGTCCGCGACATTGCCACATTCACTGCGCATCCGTCCGGTAAAAGCGCTTGATTATACATGTAATTAAAGGTCCGGTAGGGTGGCTAGACGATATGGATTCCCGCTCTCAGCATGCGGGAACACTCCTCAAGCATGGCTTTTCGCTGAAATATCAGCTTTATCCGGCTACCGCCACACTGGGACCACAATACGGTCGCACGTATTCCGGCCAGCAGCAGGGTACGTATCATGTTCTGGCTACTGCTATTGCCGAGTACATTTTCATCGCCCTTCACCATGATGCGCGGCGTCAGCGTGCTGACAGTTTCCTTGTACAGCTCAGCAAGCCCGGTGATTAGCTCAAGCTCCTCGGAAGCTGCTGAGGCAGCATCCTGTTTAAGCCCGTCTATGCGCTCGCTGATTGTTTTCACCAGGTCGTCCCGGCGACTTAGCTTGCGCTGCAGGTGCATCAGGGTAATGACATAACCGGTTAATTCCAGGTCTCGCCTGGCGATACTGCTGGATAACTGCTGTCGCAGTATCTGCAGGCCGACTTGCAGATCAGCCATGGTTCCGTAAATATCAGAAACCGATTTCGGGTCGGTTACAAAAAGACTTTGAATACAGGCTGTCGTTGCTGCAGCATCGCGTTTTTCTGCGCGGCTCGTTTGCTGTACCAGCCTTACGGCCTGGAAAATGCCAGCCAGCGCGATGCAGCGGTTGCGTATTACTGTGTTGTCATTTGTCGTCATTTGTCTGGAACTGCTTCCTCGATTATGGCGCCGCCCAGGCATTCATCTTCATGGTAAAAGACGATTGATTGCCCGGGTGTTATCGCGCGTTGAGGAGAATCAAATCTGACCGTACACAAGCTGCCCGGTTGCACCGTCATGCTACAGGCCTGTAGCGGCTGCTGGTGCCGTATACGTGCCGTGCACTTGCAGGGTGAAATTATATCTTTGCCGGATATCCAGTAGAGTTGGCTGGCATGCAAGGCGGAACTGAACAAGGCCGGGTGATTTACGCCCTGCG
>JAOUCV010000058.1 GCA_029859555.1 Gammaproteobacteria bacterium | reverse complement strand
CGCAGCCAACCATTGCCATCGTAACCAATGCCGGGCCGGCACATCTCGAAGGCTTCGGTGACCTGCAGGGCGTTGCCAGGGCCAAGGGCGAATTGTTTGCACGGCTGGGCAAGGATGGCGTGGCGGTCATTAATGCAGATGACACTTTTGCGCCGTTGTGGCGCGAGCTGGCAGCACACTGCCGCATTGTGGAGTTTGGTCTGCAGGGAGCAGATGTCACGGCAGACTGGCAGGGTGATGCCAGTGGCAGTGATGTGCAGTTGCATACGGCTGCTGGCAATATTGAGTTGCGCCTGGCTTTGCCGGGCCGTCACAACGTCATGAATGCGCTGGCCGCCAGTGCCGCGGCGCTGGCCGCAGGCGCCGGTCTGGATGCAGTGAAGGCCGGTCTGGAAACCCTGTCGCAGGTCGCCGGTCGCTTCAATGTGCATTCCCTGCCGGGTGACATCACGCTGATTGATGATACCTATAACGCCAATCCGGAATCACTGCAGGTTGCGCTGGATGTGCTGGCGCTGGCACCGGGTGACTCGTGGCTGGTGCTCGGTGATATGGGTGAGCTCGGTGCCGATGCAGCTGCATTGCACAGTGCTGCCGGCCGCAATGCGCGAGAGGCTGGCGTGAGTCGTCTGTACGGGCTGGGTGAGTTGGCACAGCTGGCGGTAAAGGCCTTTGACGGGCCGGGTGGCGCTTACGCATCAATGGACGAATTACTGGCTGTCTTGCAGCGACAGCTGAGCGGTCCGCTGCACATTCTGGTGAAGGGGTCACGGCGCATGCGCATGGAGCGCGTCGTTGCTGCGCTGGGTGTGCAACCGAAAGCAGGAGAAATGCACTGACATGTTGCTTTATCTCGCCGAATACCTGAGTCAGTTCCACAGCGGTTTTAACGTCTTCCAGTACCTGACGTTGCGCGCCATCCTTGGAGTGCTGACGGCGCTGGTGATTTCCTTTGTGGTCGGCCCGGAAATGATACGTCGCCTGGGCCGCTACCAGATTGGCCAGCGCGTGCGGGATGACGGGCCGCAAACCCATCTCGTAAAAGCGGGTACGCCAACCATGGGTGGGGCGCTGATACTGGTTGCCGTGGCTATTTCGACACTGCTGTGGGCGGACCTGGGTAATCGTTATGTGTGGGTGATGCTGGTGACGACGACCTTGTTCGGCGCCATTGGCTGGGTCGACGATTACAAGAAACTGGTGCTCAAGAATTCGGATGGCTTGTCGGCACGCAGCAAGATTTTCTGGCAGTCGCTGGTTGCCCTGAGCGTGTCGATTTTTCTTTATCTCACTTCTACCACGCCTGCAGAGACCGCATTGATTGTGCCGTTCTTCAAGGACATTGCCATCGATCTGGGCTGGATGTACGTGGTGCTGGCGTATTTTGTCATTGTTGGATCCAGTAATGCCGTCAATCTGACGGATGGTCTTGACGGTCTTGCCATTCTGCCGACGGTGCTGATTGCCGGTGCACTGGCGGTATTTGCCTATACCACAGGTAACGTGAAGTTCTCCGTGTACCTCGGTATTCCCTACATCCGTGATGCCTCGGAAGTGGTTGTGTTTTGCGGTGCACTGGTCGGTGCCGGTCTCGGTTTCCTGTGGTTTAACGCCTATCCCGCCATGGTGTTCATGGGTGATGTTGGCGCGCTGGCGCTGGGTGCGGCACTGGGTATCGTTGCCGTGCTGGTAAGACAGGAGCTGGTTTTCATGGTGATGGGTGGTGTGTTTGTGATGGAGACCGTGTCGGTCATCCTGCAGGTGGCTTCCTACAAGCTCACCGGGCGACGAATTTTTCATATGGCGCCGTTGCATCATCACTTTGAACTGAAAGGATGGCCGGAACCGCGCGTCATTGTGCGTTTCTGGATTATTACCGTGATTCTGGTGCTGGTGGGTCTGGCGACCCTGAAGATTCGCTAGTGCGAGAGATGCGGATGTATTTAAACAAAACGGTTGTATTAACGAGCCTTGATTGATGGCGGTTCCGGCAATAGTCATGACAGAGATGTTTGACAAGGCGTCCAGGACGCTGGTGATTGGACTGGGTAAGACCGGTCTGTCGGTGGCGCGCTACCTGTCGCGACAGGGTGTGTCTGTGGCCATTGTTGACAGCCGTGATCAGCCGCCGGAGCTGGAGCGCTCGCGTTCCGAGTTGCCGGCTGACGTGGCATTGTTTCTCGGCGGCTTTCACCCGGATGCCTTTGAACGCGCACAGCAGATTGTTATCAGCCCGGGTGTTTCGATGCAGCAACCGGAGATTGCCGCAGCACTGGCAAGACAGGTGCCGGTGATGGGTGACATCGAATTGTTTGCACAGGCAGCCACGGCGCCGGTGATTGCGATTACCGGTTCCAATGGCAAGAGCACCGTCGTAACCCTGCTGAGTGCGATGGCCCGGCGCGCCGGGATTGACGTACGTACCGGCGGCAATATCGGTACCCCGGCGCTGGACCTGATCACGGACAACGAGCCGGACCTGTATGTGCTGGAGTTGTCCAGTTTTCAGCTGGAGACACTGCATTCATTGCGCCCGCAGGCCGCGGTGGTGCTGAATATCAGTGATGATCATCTCGATCGTTATCGTGACCTGCAGGACTATGCCAGTACAAAGCAGCTGGTTTATCAAAATGCCGGGCTGCAGGTGGTCAACCTTGACGACCCGGTTGCCGCTGCGCTGGCTGACGCACAGCGGCCGCTGGTCGGATTTACCGGGCAGGTCCCGGCTGCCGGAAACTACGGCCTGCTGCAACATGCCGGTGAGCGCTGGCTGGCACGCGGTGATACACCGATCATGCCGGTAGCCAACATCCGCATGGCTGGACGGCATAACTATCTGAACGCACTGGCTGCGCTGGCGCTGGGCGAGGCGGCCGGGTTGCCGCTGACGGCGATGGTAGCAACGCTGGCTGAATTTCAGGGGCTGCCGCACCGCATGCAGTACCTGCACGAAGGCAACGGTGTGCGCTGGTTCAATGATTCAAAAGGCACCAATGTGGGTGCCACGCTGGCTGCGATTGACGGGGTGGATGGAAAGGTCGTGCTGATTGCCGGCGGTGATGGCAAGGGTGCAGATTTTTCACCACTGGCGCATGCCATGCAACGCAAGGGACAGGGAGCCGTGTTGATAGGCAAGGATGCCTGTTTACTCGAAACGGCATTACAGGGTGTGGTGCCGGTGCGTCAGGCAGACAACATGACGCAGGCAGTAGGGTTTGCGGCAGAGATGGCTCAGCCCGGTGATTGTGTTTTGCTGTCCCCGGCCTGTGCCAGTACTGATATGTACCGCAACTTTGAGGCGCGTGGTGACATCTTTATGCAGGCTGTACAGGAGCTGGTTCGCTAATGGCGCTGGCAGCACAACAGGCACGACGGGTTGCTGCTGATGAGGCCCGTATACCGCGGTTTGATTACTGGCTGGTTGCCAGCGTTATCGTGTTGGCAACACTTGGCCTGGTGATGGTGTCATCGGCATCCATTACCTTTGCTGATCGCGAAGTTGGCCAGCCGTTTTACTATGCCTTTCGCCAGTTCGTTTACATCGGTGTCGGTGTGCTGGCCGGATTTTTGTTGTTCAAGGTGCGGCTGGTTGATCTGGAGCGCCTCGGGATGCTGCTGCTGTTGTCTGCCTTTACCCTGTTGCTGCTGGTGCTGGTACCGGGTATCGGCATAGAAGTGAATGGCGCCTCGCGCTGGGTGAGCGCCGGTTTGTTCCGCATGCAGGTTTCCGAGCCGGCCAAACTGCTGTTCATTATTTATCTGGCCAGTTATCTGGCCCGGCATGGTGAAGAAGTCCGCAGCCATATCTCCGGTTTTATCAAGCCGGTTGCTTTGCTCGCGATTGCTGCGCTGTTGCTGCTGCTGGAACCTGATTTCGGTGCCGCAGTGGTGCTCACGGCAATGGTCATGGGCATGATTTTTATGGCGGGTGTCAGGCTGATCCAGTTCAGCGGCGTACTCGGTGCTGCGGGCCTGTTACTGGCAAGTCTGGCTGTGTCCTCTCCGTATCGTATGAACCGGCTGACCACTTTTATGGATCCCTGGGCAGACCCGTTCAACAGTGGTTTCCAGCTGACCCAGTCGCTGATTGCGATTGGTCGTGGTGAGTGGTTCGGTGTCGGGCTGGGTTCCAGCATACAGAAACTGTTTTACCTGCCGGAGGCACATACCGACTTTGTGTTTGCCGTACTCGCCGAGGAGCTTGGCCTGCTCGGTGTCTGCGCGATTATCTTTCTCTACTCGGTACTGGTGTGGCGCACTTTTGTGATTGCAGCGCAGGCAGCCAGGGCAGAGAATTTCTTTGCGGCCTATCTGGCTTACGGCATCGGTATCTGGTTTGGTCTGCAAAGTTTTATCAATATTGGCGTCAATATGGGACTGTTACCGACCAAGGGTTTGACCCTGCCGCTGATGAGTTATGGCGGCTCCAGTATGGTTGTCATGTGCGCTGCGATTGCGCTGTTGCTACGCATTGATTACGAGACACGTTGTACAGCAACCGGTATATCAGCCAGCGGTATCGCGGCTGCATCGCGTGGGCGGGTAGCTGCATGAACGTGTCTGCAAACCAGCGGCCGGTATTGATCATGGCAGGTGGTACCGGCGGACATGTTTTCCCGGCGCTGGCTGTTGCCGCGGAACTGTCGGCACGCGGGGTGGCGGTTGCCTGGCTGGGAACGCGTCGCGGTCTGGAAGCACGTGTTGTGCCGCAAGCCGGTTACCCGATGGAGACCATGCGAGTCTCCGGTCTGCGCGGCAAGGGTGTGCTGCGACTGTTGCTGGCACCGTTCATGTTGTCGCTGGCGCTGCTGCAGGCACTGGTTATCCAGTTGCGTTTGCGTCCCCGTGCGGTATTGGGCATGGGCGGGTTTGCCGCCGGTCCGGGTGGTGTGATTGCCTGGTTACTGCGTCGACCATTGCTGGTTCATGAACAAAACTCCGTAGCCGGTATGACCAACCGCTGGCTGGCACCGCTGGCGCGCACCGTCATGGTAGCTTTCCCCGGCAGTTTGCCGGCAAGGCATAATCCACTGCATACCGGGAATCCGGTACGTGCCGCGATCACACAGGTGCCGGCCCCGGAGGAACGTTTTGCAACGCGTGACGGTGCCTTGCGGGTGCTGGTGATCGGCGGCAGTCTGGGTGCACGCGCACTTAACGAAACGGTACCGGCTGCGGTGGCGCAACTGGCATCTGCCAAAGCGCTGCAGTTGCATCACCAGACCGGCAAGGATGATGTTGAAAAGGTACGGGCGGCCTACGCTGCAGAAGCTGTCGACGCGCGGGTTGATGCATTTGTAGAAGACATGGCTGCCGCTTATGCCTGGGCTGACCTGGTGGTCTGTCGTGCCGGTGCGCTGACAGTAGCCGAGCTCGCCGTGGTGGGTGTTGCCTCTGTGCTGGTGCCGTACCCGTATGCTACGGATGATCACCAGACCGGCAATGCCCGGTTTCTTGCAGACGCAGGCGCAGCCATTCTGTTGCCGCAGTCAACACTGAGTGCTGACAGGCTTTCCGGGTTGCTGGCAGACTTTTTACAGCAGCGTGACATGCTCCGGGATATGGCTGGTCGTGCACGTGAACTGGCACTGCCGGATGCCGCACGCAGGGTTGCCGAGTTATGTCTGCAGGCCGCCGGAATTGATGCGCAAGCTGTGAACCGGGCGGTGTCCACATGAGCCCGGCAATGCATCCCACTGCCATGGCCCAGCCACAGGGTATGGGGCGGGTACGACGTGTGCACTTCGTCGGTATCGGTGGTGCCGGGATGAGCGGTATTGCAGAAGTGATGCACAACCTCGGTTACCAGGTTAGCGGTGCGGACTTGCGTGAAAATGCCGTGACCCGGCGTCTGCGTGATATGGGTGTGACGGTCGCTATCGGACATGATGCCGCCAATGTCGCCGACTGTGACGTGGTGGTGGTATCTACTGCCATTGCTGCAGAAAATCCGGAACTGATTGCGGCGCGCGAGCAACGCATACCGGTGGTACCTCGTGCTGAAATGCTCGCCGAATTGATGCGCTTTCGCTACGGCATTGGTGTTGCCGGTACGCATGGCAAGACCACCACCACCAGCCTGACTGCCAGTCTGCTGGCCGAGGGTGGCCTGGATCCGACATTTGTTATTGGTGGCCAGTTGAACAGTGCGGCAACCAATGCGCAACTGGGTGCCGGACATTACCTGGTGGCAGAGGCCGACGAGAGTGATGCCTCGTTTCTTTACCTGCAGCCATCAATGGCTATCGTCACCAACATTGATGCTGACCACTTGCCGACCTACGAGGGCGATTTTGACCGGCTGCGCCAGACCTTTATCGAGTTCCTGCATCACCTGCCATTTTACGGTCTCGCGGTGCTCTGTCTCGATGATCCCGAGGTGGCGCATGTCCTTGAGCAAGTCACCCGGCCGGTCATCACCTATGGCATTGATGCGGATGCCGATGTGAAGGCATCCGATGTGCAGCAGCAGGGCAAGCAGACGCATTTCGTGGTACATCGTCCGGGGCATGATAAGCCGCTGCCGGTGACGCTGAATTTGCCGGGACAACATAACGTGCTGAATGCGCTGGCGGCGATTGCGGTAGCAACCGAGCTGGGTGTTGCTGATGCAGCGATCCAGAAAGGGCTTGCCGGCTTTCAGGGTATTGGCCGTCGTTTCCAGATGGCCGGTGAGATTGTCGCAGCAGCCGGCAAGGTGTTGATGATAGATGATTATGCACATCACCCGCGTGAGATTGCACCCACGCTGGCGGCCGTGCGTGCGGGCTGGCCGGACCGTCGTCTGGTGGTGGTGTTCCAGCCACATCGTTATTCACGGACTCACGACCTGTTCGATGATTTCATCAAGGTGTTGTCCAGTGTTGATGTGCTGGTGCTGGGTGAAGTCTATGCCGCTGGTGAAACGCCGATCAGCGGCGCTGACGGTCGTGCCCTGTCGCGTGGTATTCGTGCGCGCGGACAGGTTGACCCGGTGTTTGTGGAAGAGCTGGATTCCCTGCCGGAAGTGCTGAAGGACCTGTTGCATGATGGTGATGTGTTACTGACGCTGGGGGCTGGTGATATTGGCAGTGCTGCTGCCCGACTGCCGGGTGAGCTGGCGGATGCTGTGGTGAAACAGGAATGATGGCGGCACAAAAAACACAATCCTGGCTAGGCGAGTTGCGTTATGACGAACCCATGGCGCAGCATAACTCGTGGCGTGCCGGTGGCCCGGCCCGTTGTTTCTTCAAGCCGGCAGATGTCACAGAGCTATGCGAATTCCTGCAGCAGCTGGATCCACAGGAAGCGTTGCTGTGGGTGGGGCTGGGCAGCAATTTACTGGTGCGTGATGGTGGTTTTCCTGGCACCGTAATATTTACGCTCGGTGCGCTGAATGAGCTTGAGTGGCTGGATGCAACCACGTTGCGGGCCGGCGCCGGTGTTACCTGTTCGAAGGTGGCGCGCGAGTCTGCCAGCAAGGGACTCACCGGGCTGGAGTTTCTTGCCGGTATCCCCGGCACCATGGGCGGTGCACTGGCAATGAATGCCGGTGCCTTTGGCGGTGAAACCTGGAATCGGGTTGTGCTAGTGGAAACAGTTGATCGTGCCGGCAGCCTGCACACGCGCAAGCCTGATGAATACCGGGTGAGTTATCGAACGGTTGAAGGTGTTGCAAACGAATGGTTTGTAGCGGTCCGGTTGCAGCTCGAGACCGGTGATTCGACTCTGGCGAAGCAGCAGATCCGGAAATTGCTGGCGCAGCGCAGTGAGTCGCAGCCGGTGCAGCAAAACAGTTGTGGCTCGGTTTTTCGTAATCCGCCGGGCGATCATGCGGCACGTTTGATTGAGGCGGCCGGATTGAAAGGAAAAACACTTGGCGGCGCACAGGTGTCCAAAAAGCACGCCAACTTTATTATTAATACCGGTACAGCTACAGCAGCAGATATAGAGACCTTGCTGAAGCAGGTGCAGGGTTGTGTCGAGCAGGCGCACGGTGTGCGGCTGGAGACCGAAGTGCGCATCGTCGGTGAGTATTCGGCTGACCACGACGATGCGGTGCCGGCACAATGAATACCGGTGCAGCGAACATGGATCGGAAATACGGGAAAGTGGCCGTGCTGATGGGCGGTGATTCAGCCGAGCGTGCAATTTCGCTGATTAGTGGCGCCGCCGTGCTGCAGGCATTACGGGCAGCCGGTGTCGATGCGCATGCTGTGGACCCGGCTGAGTGTAATTTGCATGATGTCCTGGTTAACCACGGTTATGCGCGTGCCTTTATTGCCTTGCATGGTCGCGGTGGTGAGGATGGCGTTATTCAGGGCATGCTGGAAACACTCGGCATGCCGTATACCGGCAGTGGTGTGCTGGGATCTGCGCTGGGAATGGACAAGCTGCGTACCAAGCAGGTCTGGCAAAGTGCCGGCATAGCAACACCGGCCTTCACCCTGTTTTCCAGTGCGGCTGAAGTACTGGCTGCAAAAGACCATCTGCAATACCCGCTGATCATAAAACCTTCGCATGAGGGTTCCAGTATTGGTATCAGCAAGGTTGACACTGCTGACAGCTTGTTTGCGGCCTGGGAGCTGGCCGCACGTTACGACAGTGAAGTGTTTGCCGAGCAGTGGATAGACGGCGTTGAATATACCGCCGGCATCCTGGGTGATGAAGTACTGCCGTTGATACGGCTGGAAACCCCGAACACTTTTTATGACTATGAAGCAAAGTATGAAACTGATACCACCCGCTATCTGATTCCCTGTGGTCTTGACGCAGCCATGGAGTCGCAGTTGCAGTCACTGTCGCTGGCAGCTTGCCGGGCGGTTGCTGCAAACGGCTGGGGACGGGTGGACTTTATGCTGGATGCTGCCGGACAGGCCTGGTTTATCGAGGTAAATACCGTGCCGGGCCTTACCGACCACAGCCTGGTGCCCATGGCGGCGCAGGCAACCGGGCTGGATTTCAGCCAGCTGGTTTGCAGGATACTGGACACCAGCCTGGATGCCGTTGCGGCCGCTGGCAGGGAGGCAGACTGTGCCTAGGTCTAGACAACCGTTGTTACCTGTTCTGCGCAAGTTGTTGAAACGTCATACGCGTTCGGTGACCGGTTTGATGCTGGTTGCCGTACTGGCAGCCACGGTTTTTGCCGGCAAGCTCTGGCTGTCAGATCCGTACCGCTTTCCACTGAATGTGGTCGAGGTAAAAGGTGATTTCAAATATCTCGGCAAGCAGCAATTGCAGGCAGCGGTTGCCCCCTATGCAACCGGTGGTTTCTTTACCGTCGATGTGGCGGCGATAAGGACAGCGGCTGAAGCATTACCCTGGGTAAATAAAGCCAGTGTGAAACGGGTTTGGCCGGAGACCCTGCGCCTGCAGATTGAGGAGCAGCAGCCGGTGGCGTACTGGGGTGAACAGGGATTTCTTAACGAGGCGGGTGAGCCGTTTGTGCCTCTGCAGGCAAATGTAAGCATAGATCTGCCTTCACTGGCCGGACCGGATGGTCATGAGCTGAAGGTGCTGGAGAATTACCGGCGGGTGTCGGAAACGCTGGCACCATTGGGTGTCAAGGTCACACGCATGGCGCTGGATAATCGCCGCGCATGGCATTTGCAACTTGATGGTGCCGTGCTGCTGGAGTTGGGACGCACCGATGGCAGGCAACGGCTGC
>JAOUCV010000364.1 GCA_029859555.1 Gammaproteobacteria bacterium | reverse complement strand
ATACCCAGTCCCTGACGCTGGCCGATGGTATAGAACATCAGGCCATCATGTTGCCCAAGCAAACGGTTATCCAGTGTCCGTATCTCACCCGGATTCTTTTTTACGTAGCGGGACAGGAACTCACTGAAGCGTCGTTCGCCGATGAAGCAAATGCCGGTGCTGTCCTTTTTCGCATAATTACCGAAACCTTCAGACTCGGCAATCTTTCGCACCTCGGTCTTGGCGTACTCACCCAGCGGAAAAAGACTTTTAGCTAACTGTTCACGACTGAGTGTATGCAGAAAATAGGTCTGGTCCTTGCGCTTATCCAGCCCTTTCAATAACCGTACCGGGGGTGTTTGCTCAATACGCGCATAGTGTCCGGTGGCTATAAAATCAGCGCCCAGCCCAGTGGCATAATCCAGAAAAGCGCTGAACTTGATTTCGCGGTTACATATGATGTCGGGGCTCGGGGTACGTCCCGCCTCAATCTCTCCGAGAAAATGCGCAAAGACACGATTCCAGTACTGTGCCGAGAAGCTGACCATATGTAATTCAATTTCAAGCTTTTCAGCTATGGCGCGGGCATCGGCAAGATCCTTTTCTACAGGGCAGTAGTCCTGCTCGTCGTCCTCATCCCAGTTCTTCATAAAGACAGCCGAGACTGTATGCCCCTGTTGTTTTAACAGCAGTGCGGCCACTGCTGAATCGACGCCACCCGAAAGACCGACAATGATGTTACTCACTGGTTGCACCGACAGGGTCCCAGCCTGCTTTCCATTCCTGTATTTTAATAACGGCTGGCGCTTTGCCGTTGTCAAAGAACCATGAGTCTACCGCAAACAATTGTCCGGAAACGTTTTCACGAATAACAGCTGTGGTGTGTGGCATACCCGCAATAATACCAAAACGGGTAGAGCGATCTGCGACTGAATGGTGCTGTAACAAACCATCTCCTGCCAGCATGTTCATGTAGGTCGTGGTGTTGGTGGATTCGTCAATACAGTCCATTTGTCCTGATTGCCCGAAACCTTTTATGTTTCCACCCTTGTCAGCATCTGTACCGGTGAGTCTGCCAACTACAGTTTCCATGGTGCTCACAGCACTCGCTATTGCAGCACGCTCATCGCTGGCAGCAATCGAGGGAGGCTGTAACGGCGATGTTATCTGGTGCCACTGTGAAAGACTTAATGACAAGGTAACAACCGTCTGACAGGTGTGGTCATGGCACACAGAAAACCTGCCATAGGTCGGCTCGGTGATAATGTCATCACGCACAAAAACATCCGCGGTTGCCACAGATGCTGGCAATAATGCCAGCAAACAGATGCCGTACCTGTTAATCAAGACTGGTTAGCAGTGCAAGCGGGTAGCACGATCCGGCCAGGTAGTCCTCGATAGAGCGCAATACCATCGGGCTGCGTAGCCTGTCCGGTTGTTGCCTGAGCTCGTCAGGAGTGATCCAGAGCGTACGTTCAATACAGCTGTCCAGTTTGCAGGCAGGATCATGAAACAGCCCTTTGCCGGCGAAACTGACCCGGATGAAAGTCCTGTCATTTTCAGGATGGCGCCAGCGGTAGATGCCGGTCACCGATTGCGGCTCAAACTGCCATGCCGTTTCCTCGCGGGTTTCGCGGATTACTGCGTCAACCAGCGTTTCATTGTCTTCAAGATGGCCGGCAGGCTGATTGTAAACTGACTTGCCGGAGATACGCTCCTGGACCATCAGGAAACGCCCCTCATTCTCGATCAGGGCTGCAACAGTCATGTGTGGCTTCCATATCATAATTATGAATATATTCAGTAGCTTGATGTTTTTTCCGGCAGTCTGTCTTGCCGCGGGCGCAGACTCCCGCAAGTTCTCCCGGGGGGTGGTACGTGCTAAGCAATTGACACTCGCACATGCCTCAGGATTCCCATATAATTCGCAGTTCGTCGGGTGCACGGGGATACATAGCCTAGCTCAGGCATCGTCTCTTTGCATCTTCCTGGCGAGATAAAAACTACGAAATTTCATGCGTTCTGGAGGAACACTATAATGATTGGTTTTTTAAGAAAAATATTATTCACAGTATTTGTCTCTGCTTTATCAGTGACTACTGCGTTTGCTGATGAAATTCTCATGCCATTTGTCTTCGCCGGTACTTCAGGTGGTGATGTCAAGTCTGTTGCTGCCGAAGTCAAGTCAAAGCTGACTGGCGGTGGTTTTGAAGTTGTCGGTGAATATTCACCCTACAAAGACGCACACATTATCATTGTGACCAATGACACCCTGAAGGCGGCTGCTTCCAAGTCTGATTTTGGTGCCTACGGCGCTGCCCAGCGGGTCTCTATTACTCGTAATGGCGATCAAACTGAGATTGTCTACACGAACCCGATTTACATGGCTGCTGCCTACCGTATGTCCGGTGATCTGGCCAGTACCCGTGCCGCTCTTGAAGGCTCTCTTGGTGCAGAGAAGGATTTTGGTTCAGAGAAGAACCTGACCGCCAAGGATCTGGGTGATTATCACTACACCGTCATGATGGAATATTTTGATGATCCCAGTGAACTGGCCGAATATGACAGCCAGGCAGAAGCCCTCAAGGCTGTTAATGCGGCACTGGCTGCAGGCAAGGGTGGTACCTCCAAGGTCTACCAGATTGACATCCCGGGCAAGGACGAGTCTGTTATCGGTGTTGCACTCAAGGGAACCGGTCCTGATGACTGCAGTGGTGACGAGTACATTATGAGCCGCATTGACAAGGCTTCACCTCGTTCAACTGCACACCTGCCATATGAAATAGTTGTCTCTGACGGTACTGCCTACGCGCTGTTCGCCCGTTTCCGTATCGCC
>JAOUCV010000057.1 GCA_029859555.1 Gammaproteobacteria bacterium | reverse complement strand
TATTGTCCACTGGGAGCAGGCCTGGAGCTGGTACCCCTTCAGGGTGCATGCGCGTGGTATTTCTGCCAACGGCCAGACTTCCTCTCAACAATGGCAGGTAGATACGCCAGCGGCCTCTGCATCCATAGACATACTGCCGTTTTTATGGCGCACCGTGAAGGTGAGTGCAGTTGTTGCACAGGATATTGAATATTTCCAGCGCCCCCGTCCCCGGGCAGACAAGGACTACGCAGCAATTCGTCAGTATTTTCCCTCAATTCGTGACCGGGCGGTCGATACAACCGTGCCGGTTCGCCCACCGAAAAAAACCGCTACCGGCTGGAAAGTGGTTGTCGCTGACGCCCATGCCAGCGGTCAGCATCATGTCTGGGTTTATCAGCTGCAGAGCAGCTTGTCAGGCACATTGCAGACCGATGTCAATTATCAAAGCCGTGGCGGTCCCTTTTCCCTGAGCAATGGCAAGGCAGATGTCGAGCTTGACTCGTTGCTGATTAATAATGACCTGATGTTGTTGAGAGAGGCGCAAATCAAGGGCACGATCGAATTTACGCCTTTCGTGCCGTCAGAAAACCGTGGCCTTAAATCACTCGCCTATCTGCATGTGGATGCTGACATCGGTGCTCAACTGCAGGACCTGGACTTTCTCAGTTTCTACCTGAATAACCTCTATGGAATGAATATCACTGGCGCTGGTGAGCTTGCCGGGCATGCACGCTATACGGCGGGCCACCTGCTGCCACAGACTGATTTGCTGATCTCGGCACGGCAGCTTGCATTAAATGTGGACGCCTACAAGGTTGATGGTGCCGGTGATGTGCATATCAGTGTCAGTGACGCTACTCCGGATATCGCTGATGTGGCCATCCGGTTTTCAGATATGGCCTTGCTCCACGAAGAAGACAAGCTGCCGCACTTTTATGGCGAAGGGCTCGAACTCCTTTCCCGGGGAACCTCAAAACTGTTTCCGCGCGAAGGCCGAAAAGTGGGCATCGACTATGCGACTGTCACCATACCCGGTGTCACGATTCCGGATCTGCGCAGCTATCAGCGCTACCTTCCAGGCAAGACAGGGATAGTGTTTAATGGCGGGCAGGGGACCTTCCAGGGGCAGGCAGAATTGACGACTGCATCACTAACGACAACGCTCCGTCTGAACTCTGATGCAGCTGATGTTTCATTGCGGGACTATCGTTTCAACACAGATCTTGATCTCGGGTTAAACATAAACATTCCCTCCTTCACAACCGGGCAAGCCAATGTCGCGGGTACTTATGTTCGCCTGGACCAGGCAAGACTGACCAACGGTAAAGTGGAAAAGTCCCGGCCCTGGACGGCTGGACTCTCTATCGATGAAGGCACCATCGAGCTGTTAGCTCCTGATGGTCCGGGTATGGATGCTGCGTCCAGGCGCCCCTCGAAGATAATTAAAGAGTCGGGCTTCAAGGCCTGGCTGGAGCAGGTGGATGCGGATTTCAGGATTAGCGGACAAGTTTCAAACCTTGAATGGATTAATGTACTGTTTGTCAATCCATACGACATGGCCATCGAAGGGTCAGGGGACCTGGCTGCCAAACTGCACATTCGAGACGGCAAGGCTGGCAAAGACAGTCTACTCAAGGTGCAGGGGACGGCGTTGAATATAAATGTGCTTGATTATGTCATCGCCGGGGAAGGGGACATGGAGCTGAAGGTGGAAAAGGGTGGCGATCAGCCGGACCTGCTGCTGGACATTGATGTAATGGATGCTTTGTTCCGACGCCAGCAAGAGGACGAGGCGTTTATCAAGGATGTCGTGCTCAAACTGCGCGCCAGGGTCAGGGATCTGAAACTGGATGATAACAAACGCAAACTCGATGATCTGTATCTGCAGATCCCGTCGGCCAGCGTGACTGACATGGCTATCTACAATCAATACCTGCCGGAAAAGTCACCGCTGCGCCTGCTGGGCGGCAAGGCAGATCTGACAAGCTATATCCACCTGCAACCTGATTCGGCTGCCGGCTACGTGAAGCTGAATACCCATGGTCTGCGCAGTCGTTTGAATGAGCAGAATCTTTCCGGTGATCTTGCTGCAGATATAAAACTGTCAAACGGCCGGCCGGAAAATCTCGAGTTTGATATTTCGGGGAGCACAGTTTTGCTGAAAGATGTCAGGGTTACCGGTGCCAGCTCGAGTTATAAACAGCAAGGATGGAGTGCGGGATTCGAGCTGGAGAAAGGCAGGACTGTTTGGGAGAAGCCGGTTGTCGTCGAGGCCAGCGGGGCGATCGATATCAAGGATTCACGTCCCTTCGTGGCGGTATTCTCCAATGAAAAAAGTGTGCATAAATGGCTGGAGAAGCTGCTGACAGTTGAAGACATACAGGGGCGGGCAGACATGACACTTGCAGACAACCGCCTGGTTGTTCCGTATGCCTTTGTCAGCAGTGACAAGGTTGATGCCGGCGTGAAAGGCGAGCTGGATGGTGACCGGTCTGATGGTGTTTTTTATATCCGGTTTCGCAAACTCGATGCCATCATGAGAACAGAAAATGGCAAGCGTAAAATTGATGTCATTGGTGCAAAACAGACCTTCAGTGACTATTCACCTTTGAAATAACCGCATGCGGTTCATGGTCGGCCTGCTTTTCTGGCCGGTGCAGCAGCCATTGCCTGCAGGCGTGCAATCCGTTCCTCCGTCGAGGGGTGTGTCGAGAACAACCTGGATAAGCCCCTGAAGCCCGAAAGCGGGTTGACCTGCGCAATCGGTGCTACGGACGGCGGGACATCCATTGGGGCCCGTTGTGCGATTTGCTGCATCTTCTTCAGTGCACTGGCAAGGGCAAGGGGTTTGCCGGAGATCTCCGCACCCACGGCGTCGGCCTTGAATTCCCGGGTGCGGCTGATGGCAAACTGCAGAATCATGGCAACAATCGGTGCCAGCAGTGCCAGCAGGGGACCCATTGCTGAGCCACGGCCCTCGCCCTGGTGCGGTGAGTACAGACCGAAGCGTGCCAGGCTCGTGATGGCACCGGACATGGTTGCCGAGATCGTTTGCAGTAACATGTCACGGTTCTTGATGTGACCAAGTTCATGGGCGAGCACACCCTCAAGTTCATCCTGGTCAAGCATGTCAAGCAGTCCCCGGGTAACACAGACGACGGCATGCTCGGCATTGCGCCCGGTTGCAAATGCATTGGGTTGCTGCTGTGGCGCGATACCGACAGTCGGCATCGGCAGAGCGGCACGCTGCCGCAGTTTATCGACAATAGCGTACAGTTCCGGTGCCTGTTCGTGTGTAATGACCTGTGCCTTGAAGGCCTTCATCACCTTGGTCGATGATGTGAAGTACATATAGAAATTCATCAGCCCGGCAATAAGCAGCGCAATCAGCATGCCACTCTGGCCGCCCATTGCCTGCCCAAGCATGCCCATAACTACCGTCATACCGGCAAGCAGTGTGAAGACTTTTACATTATTCATGATTCTGCCCTGAGTATTAAGTAGCAATGCAGAAACTACAGTAGTCGCGGTTTGCAGACTACAATATGGGTAAGCATATTTTTCATTCTCCCGATGTTAATAACCACAATTGGACTTGATAATATAAAATGTCACTGGGGTTACGCTATCGATCTGTACTTGGGGATGGCCGCTGTTTCCGTAGTCTGCATACGTAATAGTCAACTGATGACAGTTACTTTCTGACTGTTGAATTCAGCAGGTCCATAACCTTGTCCTGCATTCTACGCGCCCAGTCCGGTTGTGGCAGATTCCAGCCAATGAACATGCCGATCAGCAAGGTTATGATGGTGCCCATGTGATAGTGCCTCCGCAGTGAATGTAGTCACCATAATAACCTGAAGCCGTGATCAGCCCCAGGCTACTTGCGGTGGTAAATCGCAAGGTTTTGTTTCTGCCGCGTACAGTATCACTCATGTGCTGCCATGCACGCTCAATTGGAGGAAAACTGGTTGATAAAGCAGGATTGCCTGAATTATCAGTGAGATGTATGCTCCGTACTTGAGTTACAAGCGTATATTGAATAACAGTGAAAGTTGGCGTGACGCACGCAAATGGGAGAGCACCTTTGATGAAAGATATTTTTATGCACTATTCGTCATTTATTCGTCAGTCCGGCAATGGTTATCCACTGATATTCTCCCTGTTCGTTGCCGCGCTGCTATGCGTGCAAGCGCGCAGTGCGTTTGCCTATGACTTCAATGGCTTCACCATCTCCGGGGATGAGCGCGCAGGCTGGGTGCAGTATGACTACGATAATCCAAAGGGGAAGCCGGATATCAACAAGGGTCATAAAGACTCTCATGGCTTCTACATTATGCCAAAGCTGTCGATTGAGACACCGTCATACAATAACTTCAGGGTAAAAATTACCGGCGCGGCAGCAACTGATTTCGGCCTGAATGACCACGACAAGCAAAGCAGAAACTTTGTTTTTGACCCCGGGGAAAACGAGTCCTTTGCTATTCTGCAGGAACTGTATGTCGAGTATGAGAACGATCAGCACCATGCGCTGATAGGTCGCAATGAAATATTTACACCAATGATCGAACATGATGACTACTACATGTTGTCGAACAGTTTTGAGGTTGCTGCGTATAGATATAAATCCAGGTACCAGACCGATCTGCATGCAGGTTATTTTCACAAAATGGCCGGTGTCTGGGATAGTGGCGATAACGGCACAGAGTTTCATTCCATGTCAGATGCCAGTTTTGTCCCGCAGGTAAACAAAAACGAGGCTGATGATTCGGGTGTTTACTACGCTGCCCTGGACTTCAGCAATGGCCTGCATCGCGCCCAGCTCTGGGAGTACTATGCAGAAGACCTCTACAATATTGTTTTTTCCCAGTATAACTACACCAGCAGCACCTCAAACTTCAGTTATGATGCAGGCGCACAGTTCATTAATTTTTCAGATGTGGGTGACCTTGAAGACAGCAGCACCTCGATTAATTACAACCTGTATTCACTTAAATACGATGCTGCCTTCAACAATGGATTTTCGGTAGCGACCGGTGCATCCAAATACTCGGATGGAAAAGGCCAGGGAGACACACTGGGTGCCTGGGGTGGTTACCCCTATTTTGCCAATGGCATGATCTTTCATTTCTTTGAGGCAGGTTCTTTGCAAAACGCAGAGTCCTACAAGTTGCAGGGCAGTTACAGCTTTTCCAGCAATCTCACCTTCAATACACGCTTTACCTATTTTGACCTTGATGACAGTAATTCCATCAGTTCTGATGGTCGACCACAGTCGTATATGAAGTTATATGGCGTGCAACTCAAGAGTCAATTTATGAATTCAGGCTATTTTACCGGTACTTTTGAGTACCATGATACGGACCACGAAAAAAGGGTATGGGCACTGCGGCTGATTGGCGGCTTTAAGTTCTAGGCCGATAGAAAATCAATCAGCGATCTTCCGGATTTATAGACAAACAAGGAGAAAAATATGATGTCATGTAAAAAGTTCATTATTGGCAAGATGCTGGTTGCAGGCTTCATCGTGACCGGCCTGTTCACCCAGGCACATGCCATTGACGTGGATGCCGTGGTCAAGGCTGCGTACGAAAAATACAAGGATCTGGATGAGGGCGCCAATGCAGACTATATCCCGGCGCTGGCAAAAGTCGACTCGAATCTCTTCGGCATTGTCGTTATTACTACAGACGGGAAGATATACAGTGCAGGTGATGTCGCATCCGAGGTGTCCATTCAGTCTATCTCAAAGGTCTTCACCATGGCCCGGGTCATGGAGGATTCCGGTACCGAAGTCATTACAGAAAATATGGGTGTGGATGCAACGGGCCAGGTATTCAATTCCATCGTCGCCATTGAGCAGTACCAGGGGCAGGAGATGAATCCGATGGTCAATCCCGGAGCGATTGCGACAACCAGCATGGTCAAGGGTAGCAGCGAAAAGGAGATATGGAAGAACATTATCGATACCTACGATGATTTTGCCGGGCGCAAGTTGACAGTAATGGAGGATATCTACACCTCAGAGGCGGCCACGAACCAGCGTAACCAGGCACTCGCC
Source organism: Gammaproteobacteria bacterium (assembly GCA_029859555.1). Classification (GTDB taxonomy): domain Bacteria; phylum Pseudomonadota; class Gammaproteobacteria; order UBA9214; family UBA9214; genus UBA9214. The sequence continues at coordinate 3,643 of JAOUCV010000057.1, read as the reverse complement.
ATGTTGATGTACGCCTATGGGCGTATTGAGAAAGCACCTATTGAAGCAACTGATATTTATACCCGTCAATGTTCCGTGGGCGTTAATGCCAAAGACCTTGCCACCATGGCAGCAACACTGGCCAATGGTGGAAAAAACCCGGTCACCGGCAAGACCGTCGTCAGTCATGAGATCATTCCTGAAATTCTCGCCGTTATGGCGACAGCCGGCTTGTACGACGATTCCGGGCAGTGGCTATACAAAACCGGGCTTCCTGCCAAGAGTGGCGTTGGCGGCGGAATCCTTGCTGTTTCACCAGGAAAATTCGGTATAGCTGCTATCTCACCACCGCTTGATGCAGCCGGTAACAGCATCCGTGCACAAAGGGCTATTGCTGATATCGCGAATGCCCTGGGTGGAAATCCTTACGATCCTGCACCTAAATAATGTCTAGCGTTTTATAGCGGTTTTTAATTGCATGATCTGCGCAGGCAGCTGGTCACGTGAGGCCATAAACGCATCCCGTCAACGGGTGAAGAGGCTGGCAGTGTGATTGATGTAGATGCAAGACAGACCCTGATCCTGGCTATTCTTGTCCTGTTTGCCGGCAAGTGGCTGACCCTGAGAATCGCATTTTTGCGAGAGAACAACATTCCGGAACCGATAACCGGCGGTTTGCTTGCCGCACTGTTGTTTACACTGGGGCATCTGCTCTTTGATATCACCTTTGAATTTGCCCTGCAGATAAGGGATGCGCTGTTACTGATTTTTTTTACCACTATCGGATTATCCACGCGCATCAGTACCTTGATAGCCGGCGGGAAAAGCCTGTTTATCCTGCTGCTGGTGGTAATTACATATTTGTTTATACAGAACGCGGTAGGGGTTCTTGTCGTGATAGCCCAGGGAATTACGCCCGTAAAGGGGCTGCTTGGCGGGTCTGTATCGCTGAGTGGCGGGCATGGCACCACGATTGCCTGGGCACCCGTATTTACCAGTGACTATGGTATCGCCAGCGCCATGGAAATAGGCATCACCTTCGCAACCTTTGGCCTTATTCTTGGTGGTATTCTCGGCGGACCAATTGCACGGTTCCTGATCGAGCGTAACAAGCTTGAGGCTACCAGCGACGAAGCGATTGAGGTTGGCTTTAAATATGAACAGCAGGAAGAACAAATCGGTGTTGACCATATGCTGATGTCCATGCTGACTATTGCCATAGCGATTGGAATCGGTATTGAGTTGAATCTGTTACTGGATATGATTGGATTTAAATTACCGTTATTTGTTGCCTGCCTGTTCTCCGGGATTGTATTGACCAACATCATTCCACTGATCCTGCCAAAACTTGAATGTCCCGCCGGCACACCAACCTTGTCACTGGTATCCGAACTGAGCCTGGGGCTGTTTCTCGCTATATCGCTCATGAGTTTGCGTCTGTGGACGATAACGGACTTTATTATCCCCATCATGCTTGTCATGCTGGCCCAGCTCGTCATATTGATTAGCTATGTGGTATTTATCGTTTTTCGGATAATGGGCAGCAACTACGAAGCGGCGGTGATTTCATCCGGCTTTACCGGGCTGTCGCTGGGTGCGACGCCCACAGCGATTGCCAACATGGCAGCCGTCACCAAACATTATGGGGCAGCACCGCTTGCGTTTATTATTATTCCGCTGATCGGGGCTTTCTTTGTGGATCTTTCAAATTCAGTCGTTATTAAATTATTTCTGACTTTTTTATCCTAGTATGCAGTTGTGACCCTGTTAGCAGCATCAATCAGCAGGGCTTAAGCACGCCATAGCAGTGCGGGCAGCAATACCCGGTAGTCAGGTCAACAATCTCAGCGCGGCATCTTGACAAGCAGGCTGACGAGCGTGTTTGCCAGTATTTCATTTGGTTTTGATGTTTTTCCAGCCAGCAAACCGGCAATCAGAGCCATGCCTATGGACTCGCGCGGTTTTTCCCGAATCCAGGAAACCGGACCCATACTCCCGGCAATACTTCGCAGCTGCGCCCTGGCTGCTTCCGGACTTAACGGCTCAGTCGAATTCCGATCCACAATATCACCAGTGAAAATATAAAAGTCAGGCCGCCCGTTATAAAAGTGGCAACCGCAGGATCAATAACTGTCGTGAGAAACTGGTAGGCACCAAAAATAAACAGACCAAAAGCGGCCAGGGCCAGTAGTGCGGCAATTGCAATCAGTCCCAGGCCTATACCGGAACGCATGACGGCCGTACGTAATACACGGCCTTCCGACTCGAGCAGGTCAAATACCGCAATAACAAAATCAGCCAGGTTGTTCAGCTTCTGTCACCACTGCCAAGAAGTTTTGCAATAAGCAGTCCTACGCCAAATGCAACAAGGACGCTGCCAACAGGATTACGTGCTACCCGGGCATCAAGGTCATCCATGAACTGTTTGCCATGGTCAAGACCCTCATTCATCTTGCCTATGAATTCATCTCCTGCTTCCCGGGCCTTGCCTCGCACCTTGTCGCTGGCATCATCCACTGTGTCACCGGCAGCGCCAATCACGGCAGATGCAAGATTGGCAATATCCTCACGCAGCCTGTTGATATCACCCTTCAGGGCATCAATTTCTTCGCTATCTGTTTTGGTTTCCACGTTGAACTCCCTGTCAGGCCTTTTTCAATAATCTAAGAACAAAGATCAGGACAACAGCGCCAACGGTTGCGCTGATGATCTGTCCGATCAAACCAACAGCTGCGAGACCCAGCAGACCAAACAGAAATCCACCGATTACAGCACCAATAATACCAATAACAATATCACCCAGCAGACCAAAACCACTGCCACTCATGATGACTCCGGCCAACCAGCCGGCAACGGCGCCAATTGCTACAATAATCAATATAGTTTGAATATCCATAATTCTCTCCTTGATGAGTCGGGTATATGGTAATGAACTGCAGTAAAACTATACAACAACCGGGTAATACTTTCTGCAACCAGCAGGACCAGCCTGCAGCCTGAGTGCAAGCGCGGCTGACCCGCGAATATTTATCTTTCCTGTAATTGTTGCAGTTTGAGTCGCAATTGCTCGTCCCGGGGAAGTCGATAATCGAAATTGTACATCGATGCCTCCCAGTGGCCATAGATTGAATTCGGTAAAACAATCCACTGACGACCCCACTGATCCGCATGGTCCAGTGCCAGCTGACGACGACTGACAGGATCAGACTTTGACCCCGAAACAAAATCTTCAAGGTTGTCTCCAACCAGTAATAAAATCCGGTAGTGTTTTGCTATCATCTCCCGGTATGTAGATTTACTTGTATCATTGTGTAACAGCAGCTGCGAATCATTTGGCAGCGGCAAGCCAAGCTCATGCATGTTCCGGCTTGTGCATGCGCGCAGTTTCTCCCTGCGTGCACTGTAATAGAAAACTGCAACATTCTGTGCAATCGCATATTCAAGAAATGTTCTGACGCCGGGCACCAGCGGTGCATTCTCATGCTGACACCATTCGGCGAATGAAGCAGGGGAATAGCTGCCCAGTTTTTTAATGATGCGCGCTTCGTAGGGACCGTTGTCCAGCACTGTTTCATCTATATCCAGCATGATTGCAGGTGGCAAACCGGAGTAGTCACCGGTCTGTTCAAGAGCGGCAGTCCACGAAGTGTCTGCCAGTGCATGA
>JAOUCV010000056.1 GCA_029859555.1 Gammaproteobacteria bacterium | reverse complement strand
GTGCCGGGTAATTACCGCTACAGGGAGGTAGTCGCAATGCTGCTGAAATGTCGGGACTCTCCACTTGAGACCGGTTGTCCGGTGAAGCATGCACTGCGTAACGTCAAATAAATCTTCAAACTATATTAAGAGGCGGGGTACGGTGTCCGGCCTTGTGTGCATTTGCACGTGACAGCGGTTCAAGTAGCGGCAAGCAATCCGCGATCAGGTGTTGCAGAAGTGGTTGGCGAGGGTTGCGAAATCCTCGATGGCCAGTGTCTCGGCGCGAGCTGACGGGTCGATGCCCAGTTCTGTCATTGCCCCGGCATCCACCATGTCCCGCAAGGTGTTGCGCAGGGTTTTGCGGCGCTGGGAAAACGCCTGTTTCACCAGTTGTTCGAAGCGGGCTTCATCCGTTACCTGTACCCGGGGCTGCTCATAGGGTTCCAGCCGGACAAAGGCGGATTCAACCTTTGGCGGCGGGTCGAAGGCTTCCGGTCCGATGTTGAACAACGGTATAACCTTGCAGCGGTACTGCAGCATGATGGAAAGCCTGCCGTATTGCCGTGTTCCCGGGACGGCGGCCATGCGATCGACGACTTCTTTTTGCAGCATAAAATGCATATCCCTAATGCAGTGATGTTGTTCCAGCAGATGAAACAGCAACGGTGTCGAGATGTTGTAGGGCAGGTTACCGACCACACGTAACGGCGCATCTTGTGCAAACTGGCAGAAATCAAAGGTGAGGGCATCGGCATTGTGTATCACAAGTTTTCCTATTCCTGCGCACTGCCGTTGCAGTGGGCCGATCAGGTCACGATCAAGTTCCACGACAGAGAGCTCTCCGGCTGCCGCCAGCAAGGGCACCGTGATTGCACCCTGGCCGGGGCCGATTTCAAACAGCATATCCTCGCTGGCAGGGTTAACAGCAGACACAATCTTCCCGATAACGACGGGGTCGTGCAGGAAGTTCTGGCCGAACCTTTTCCTTGGACGGTGATTCAAGGGGTTATCCTGGTATTAGTCATTAGTTACAGTCAGTTATAAAACGTCGAAATGGATTTACCCACACAAACCACCCGGCTAGAACCATAGTGGGTGCGATTTCAACTCGAATCGATATTCGCATCGGTATTTTTCGAAAGAATCTATTGCATGTTCAATAATATCATTTGTAAGCGGATGCCTGGGTTGGCAGGTAGTGGTATTGCCTGTCTCTTTACAAGAGTCCTGCTTCCTGTAAAGACCGGGTGACTGTCGCTTCGGAAAAGCCGTGGATTTGGTGCCGGCCGATAAACAGTATTGGTACTCCCCTGCCATTGACCTCTTTGTAGAGTTTTGCCCCGATGGCAGAAGTTTCCATATCGTATTCACAATAGTTGATATCCTTTGCGGCGAAAAACTGTATCGCTGTTATGCAGGAGGGGCACCATGACGCACCCAGCATTACGACATCCGGGGTACCCTCCATGTTCGCCGGCTTGGTCTGCTTGATCTGCCGTCCGGGAATCGGGACCTCGCCTTCGCAGTAGGTATGCTCGACGACCAGGTGCTTTAACTGACCAAGGACGAGCAGGATTATCACTGTCATGATTGTAAAACCCAGTATGTGTTTCCGTCGTGTCTTGTCAGGAATTGCTGTCATAGGTCGTATACTGGATCAATGCGGTGCCTGATCAACTGGATGCATTGTCTTTGCTCCCCTCTGAAAAGAGTAGCATGTAACAGGGGGCAGACCACTATTTAACCATCCTGGCCGTCTGGCTTAACCGCCTTACACATCACCTAACAATCTTCAATGTCCCAGTGGTTGTTGATGGTATGGAAATGAGTTTCAAGGAGTTCGAAAAGCCGATCGATTTTTTCCATAAGGAGATCATGTGGTCATGGACAGTCTGGCTTTTAATAGCGGGACATGCTGGTGCTGCTATGTATCATAATTTTGTAAATAAGGATCGCACATTGGAAAAAATGACTTTTATAAAAAGATAGGCAGAAAACCACCGGGTACGTAATAGCAAGATAGTAGAAACCCGGATGGAAATTTACGCTATCCTGAGATTTAAACTTGTCAGTACCGTCCCCGGGATACTTTTGCATATGGAACAATGGCTGCAAAAACTGGTCAGCGTGAAGGCATGTGAAACCAAGGCTCTCCTGTGGTCCTTCTGCAATTTTTTCTGCCTGTTGTGCAGTTACTATATATTACGCCCGATGCGCGATGAAATGGGTATCATCGGTGGTGTTGATAACCTGCAATGGTTGTTCACCGGCACTTTCGTGGCCATGCTGGCGGTAGTTCCCTTGTTCGGCTGGGTGAGTTCGCGTTACCCGAGACAGCGGCTGCTTCCGCTTGTGTACTATTTCTTCATCATCAATATGCTGGTGTTCTACGGTCTGTTTCAGTTTGACGTGGTATACACTGGCGTGGCCCGCGCCTTTTTCATCTGGGTCAGCGTTTTCAACCTGTTCGTCGTGTCAGTGTTCTGGAGCTTCATGGCTGACCTGTTCAGCAATGCACAGGCGCGGCGTCTGTTCGGATTTATTGCAGCCGGCGGTACTGCGGGGGCGCTGGCGGGCCCCCTGCTGACCACGGCCCTGGCTGTACCCCTGGGACCAACCAACCTGCTATGGATCTCGGCACTGTTTCTGTTGCTGGCGGTGGTTTGCATGCAGCGTCTGATTGCCTGGCGCAAGGACAATACCGACGAGGCCCGTGACAATCCACAGGTCCTGCCGGAAGATCAGGCTGTCGGAGGTAACCCGTTTGCCGGTATCAGCCTGGTGCTGCATTCTCCTTACCTGCTGGGTATCTGCGCATTAATGCTGCTGTTTACCACGCTGGCAACTTTTCTGTATTTCCAGCAGGCCCAGATCATCCGCGACAGCTTTACCGACTCGGGGCAACGCACCGCCGTGTTTGCTGCCATCGACCTGGCAGTGAATAGCTTGACTATACTTATCCAGGTATTTCTCACCGGGCGTCTGGTGAAATGGCTGGGACTTGCGGGAACCCTGCTGCTGGTTCCGGTTCTGCTGGGCATCGGGTTTCTGCTGCTCGGCCTGACACCGGTACTGGGGGTCCTGGTCGTGGTTCAGGTGGTTCGCCGCGCCGGCAACTACGCCATCATGCGTCCTGCCCGTGAAATGCTCTATGTGGTACTGGGCCGGGAAGAGAAATACAAGGCCAAGAATTTTATCGATACCGTCGTGTATCGCGGCGGCGATGCCGTTAGTGCCTGGGCCTATACCGGCCTGCGCACACTGGGGCTGGGGCTCGGAGAGATTGCTTTTGCCGCCGTGCCACTGGCGGCTTTATGGGGCTGGATAGCCTACGGGCTTGGCAGGCAGCAAACCCGCCTGGCCATTACACAAAGGGACACCACATGAAACACACCGTTGCTGGTATTTCACGTCGAACCTTCATCAAGAGCGTCTGCAGCCTCAGCCTGGCAATAATGTTGAGCCCTTCCGCACTACTGGCGAAGACGCTGCCCCCAATCAGGAAAGCCATCCCCGGTACCGGCGAACGCTTGCCCGTCATCGGCATGGGTACCTCCCGAACCTTTGATGCAGGTGACGATGAGCGGGCGCGTGGCCGGCTGCTGGAAGTGCTGCAGGCTTTTTTCGATCACGGTGGCGCAGTGATTGATTCGTCTCCAATGTACGGTTCGGCCGAACAGGTGACCGGCGACCTGTTACGCCGGGTTCACAACAAGGAAGCCCTGTTTGCAGCGACCAAGGTGTGGACCTGGGGCAAGCAGGACGGCATTCGGCAGATGCAGCGTTCGGCGCAGCGCATGGGAGTCAAGCGATTTGATCTCATGCAGATCCATAACCTGCGCGACTGGCAGGTGCAACTGGAAACACTCAACACGTGGAAAGCCGAGGGGAAGATTCGTTACATTGGCATCACCACCTCGCATGGCCGTGACCACCAGGAACTCGAAACCCTGATGAGGACCGAAGCTTTCGATTTCGTGCAGTTCAGCTACAATATCAAAAACCGGGTAGCGGAGCAGCGCCTGCTACCGATTGCAAAAGAACGCGGTATGGCGACATTTATCAACCGGCCCTTTCAGCGTGGCAATCTGTTCCAGGCGGTAAAGGGCAAATCACTGCCTGACTGGGCTTCAGAATTCGACTGTGACAGCTGGGCACAATTCTTTCTGAAATTTGTTGTCTCCCACCCGGCAGTGACCTGCGCGATTCCGGCAACCTCCAAAGTCCACCACATGATCGATAATATGGCAGCAGGCTTCGGACGTTTACCCGACGCGGCTTTACGCGACAGGATGGTGAAACATCTTGAGAGCCTTTGACCGCTGCTGGAACAAGTCGCACCGATAAATGGGTCGACGGCAGTGCAAGCGCTGATTGCCCACTTTCTTTGAAATGACGGTGAATGGATGCGGCGCCGTTGCGTTTACGCCCCGGCGCAGAACTCTGCCCCCAGGGTGAACAGTTTCTGCACCCCGTCCTCGGTTTCCAGGTCCTGTCCCGGATGGAAGATGAGCACGGCGTTGTCATGGATCTCGATAAACAAACCGGAATTCACTTGTAAAAACGGCAGCAATCTCTTCAGGATCGCCTCGGGGTCGGGTCCTCCCGGACTCCGGTAGACACTGTAATGCTGCAATTGGGCAAGCAGTTCCGGGTTGTCCATTTCTTCAAGACCCACCAGATAGCGTTCGAGGTAATGACCCGAGGTAATCACCAGGTCGGGCAGCTGCATATTCTCAGCCTGCGGACGCAGGATAATCAGCGTGTGGCGGAGTTCGGTATAGTAATCCGGCGCCGCCGTGTGACTGTAGTCAAACAGCTTGATGTGGCAGCTGTTGTGTTCGCCGGTCATGACATTGCTTTCCTGGCGCATGTCGCCACGCCGCAGGTAAATAAAATCATGCCGGTTGAGTACACCCGATACCGATGGGCTGAAACCCAGTTCGCGGTGTGCGGCGATTTCTTCCATCATGCGCGAGCGCGCCGACAGCGTGGCTTTCTGTTGCACCAGCTTGGCGTCATGCATGCGCGCCGACAGCGAATGCGGGGTGAACTGGTAATAGTTTTCCATGCCCACCAGCCGGAAGGCGCGGCCTTCCCGCAGACACTCTTCCTGAAAATCGTGAAGGTATTCCATGCCGGTATGGTCGATGATATGGCCGGATTCACTGGCCACCAGGGTTACCGCGCATCGCTCCGGCATGGTCTGCAATAATTTATCCAGTGACAGAAGATTGAAGCATACGACCGAGCCCAGCGTGATCTGGAAGTGCGGCAGCCCGCCATGCTCCTCCTCTTTCAGCTTGATAATGGGACTCCTGAACAGATCCAGCAAGTTGCGCAGTAACAGCGCAAAGGCCTGGGAAAAATTCAGGCGGCCCGTGAGCACGGTGCGAAAAGACGGGCTCAGCAGATAGACCAGTATGCTGATTTCGGCGGCGATACCGATCATGATGCCAAACAACAGGTCCGTGGCCAGAATGGCGACGATGGTGACGAGGAAGATGACAATCTGGTCACGACCGATGGCATAGGTCTTCTTGAACACGCGGTATTCGCACAGGCGCCAGCCCACGTAAACGAGAATTGCACCGATGGCGGCCAGCGGTATGCGGCTGATGAGGTCCTTGGCCAGAAACAGGAAGACGATAAGGAACACGGCATTGTAGAAATTCGCCCACAGGGTGCGTCCGCCGGCGTCAATATTGGCGCGGCTTTTCACGCCACCGGGGATGATGGTCAGGCCGCCCGCAATACTGGACAACATATTGGATACGCCCATGGCACGCAGGGTGGTGTTGGCGTGGGACTTGCGCTGAAAGGGGTCGATCTTGTCCACTGCAGCGATGGTTGCCAGCGATTCAATGCCGTCGATCAAGGTCAGGGTAATGACGATAATCAACACGCTGCCCCACAGTTCCGTACGGTTCCAAACGCTGTCGAAATCCGGCAGTGTGATTCCACCCTGCAGGATGTTGTCGGGCATATTTATAAGAAACCGGGGCTCCAGGTTGAAGACGTATCCCAGAATGATGCCGACGATGGCCACCGCCAGGGCCGCGGGTACCCGCCGCAGCCAGTTGATGCGGGTCGTGTTCAGATAAAACATCAGGAACAGGCAGATAATACCGGTGATCATCACCGGCGCCTCGATACGGGTCAGGCTTTCGGGTAATTTCAGAATGGCCGTGAGCATGTCCTTGCTCAGCGGCGCCAGGTCTCCCAGCAGCGGCGGGATCTGTTTGACAATGATCATGATCCCGATGGCGGCCAGCATGGCCTCCACCACGGTTGCCGGCAGGAAAATCGAGAAGCGGCCGGCATTCATCAGGCTGAGTATGATCTGCACAAAGCCGGTAATGCAGATGGCCACCAGCAATAGCGGATAACCGGCGGTCAGGTCGCCATCGCCGAGCATCAGCATGCCGGCCAGCAGGGCCGGGGCGAGTCCGGCGGCGGGGCCACTGATGGTGACGTAGGCGCCGCCAAGAAAGGGGAAGATGAGTCCGGCAATGATGGCGGAGATAACCCCGGTCACCGGCGGCGCACCCGAGGCCACGGCAATGCCCAGGGACAGGGGCAGGGACACCAATGCCACCTGCAAGCCGGCACCCAGATCATAACGCCAGTGCCTGAGCCCGGCGATGCCGTTTTGTGGTTTGTCTCTCGCCCGCATTGGATCCTCTTGGTTATTAACTGTTCGTGTAGTTATTCGGAATCTGTATGCACGATTACTTAAAGATACAGTTGCCTAAAGCAATTTTAAAGTCCTTTGTGGGGATGCTGCAGGTGCTGTTTCTCGACGGCTGATATTCGGGGCCGATAATTAAAGAGATGTTTGGGGTCAGAGTAAAAATACGCAACTACTAATCAACTTTTAACATTCAGTCACCACTAACGCCCGGATCAAGGATGAACTGATGGCGCGTTTACGACGGATCAGGCCTTCCCGGTTAATGTTATCCAGACTCACGCTGACGCCCGCGTGAGGCATGCGGAAGGTTGCCCGCAGCCTTGGCCCGGAATAGTTGGCAGTGCTGGCGACGGTGATGCCCGCGTGCCCGCGCTGCAGTCCCTGCATCTCCCCGGGCACCTGCTCCACCACGGTGAGCAGCTGGGCGATCGAACGGCCGTAGCGCTGCAACTCGTGTCCGGATTTAATGAGCCAGAATCGATTGCGCGGCCAGCGCAAGGCAGGTCGCGGCCGACTCCAACGCGTCTGTGGACAGACCGGTGTGCTTCTGTATACTCAGCCCGAGCCGGCTTCTGCTTCACTGTGCAGGGCTGCAGGTTTTACACATCGTTCATTGTCAGGGTGACCGCCACGGCTGATGCAGGCAGAGGAGCAACCCCAAAACGGCATCGCCGGGCTCAGGCACTGGCGTAATGACTTCGGTACAGGCCTGCAGCACATCGCAAGCGGCAGCGTATCCGGCTGAGATACCTTGTTAAAATGAAGGGTATTCTCGGGTTGGCTGATCAATCAGGGCCCCGCGAACGGTTCGCGCCTGATGACTTCGGTTAGAACCCGGGATGTAACTATAGTTGACTGTTTTTAAAGCTTTTTTCTCTCCTGCCGCATTTTTTCGGCAGGACCGGGCGGACGGTTTTATCTATAAGCTTTCATTATGGTTATTATCATAAACTTTGAATGTTATTTATGACGGCAGCGTCATATATTTTAACCACCGGAACAGACCCTTCGGGGATCCGCGTTTCCGGGCCGAGGCGACAGACTCAGCGACCACGAGTCATACGCCACCACCGAATTCTTACGTAACTGTTAAGGAGTAAACCCGATGGCAGAGAAAACCTACCAGGCAGGGGTTAAAGATTACCGGCAAACCTACTGGATGCCGGAATACACCCCACTGGATACCGACCTTCTGGCATGTTTCAAGATCACGGCACAGCCAGGCGTGGATCGTGAAGAAGCAGCTGCGGCGGTCGCTGCGGAATCATCCACCGGCACCTGGACCACGGTGTGGACCGACCTGCTGACCGATATGGACTATTATAAGGGCCGTGCCTATCGCATTGAGGATGTGCCGGGTGACGACACCTGCTTCTATGCCTTTATCGCCTACCCGATCGACCTGTTCGAAGAGGGTTCGGTGGTCAACGTGTTCACCTCACTGGTCGGTAACGTGTTCGGCTTCAAGGCCGTGCGCGCCCTGCGTCTCGAGGACGTGCGCTTCCCGATCGCCTATGTGAAGACCTGCGGCGGTCCGCCCCTGGGTATCCAGGTCGAGCGCGACGTGATGAACAAGTACGGTCGACCGCTGCTGGGCTGCACCATCAAGCCGAAGCTCGGTCTGTCCGCCAAGAACTACGGCCGTGCCGTGTACGAATGTCTGCGCGGTGGTCTGGACTTCACCAAGGACGACGAGAACGTCAACAGCCAGCCGTTCATGCGCTGGCGCCAGCGCTTCGACTTTGTGATGGAAGCCATCCTGAAATCCGAGGCCGAAACCGGTGAGCGCAAGGGCCACTACCTGAACGTGACCGCGCCGACTCCTGATGAGATGTTCAAGCGTGCCGAGTACGCGAAAGAGATCGGTGCTCCGATCATCATGCACGACTACATCACCGGCGGCTTCTGCGCCAACACGGGTCTGGCCGACTGGTGCCGTGATAACGGCATGCTGCTGCATATTCACCGCGCCATGCACGCCGTTATTGACCGTAACCCGCACCATGGTATTCACTTCCGTGTGCTGACCAAGATCCTGCGCCTGTCCGGCGGCGACCATCTGCATACCGGTACCGTCGTGGGCAAGCTGGAAGGCGACCGTGCCTCCACCCTCGGCTGGATCGATCTGCTGCGTGAATCCTTCATCCCGGAAGACCGCGACCGCGGTATCTTTTTCGATCAGGACTGGGGTTCCATGCCTGGCGCTTTCGCCGTGGCCTCTGGTGGTATCCACGTCTGGCACATGCCGGCACTGGTCAGCATCTTCGGCGACGATTCCGTGCTGCAGTTTGGTGGCGGTACCCTGGGTCACCCCTGGGGCAACGCGGCCGGCGCCTGCGCCAACCGTGTCGCGCTGGAAGCCTGCGTGCGGGCCCGCAACGAAGGGCGTGCAATCGAGCAGGAAGGCAAGGAAATCCTTACCGCTGCTGCACAGCACTCACCCGAACTCAAGATCGCCATGGAAACGTGGAAGGAAATCAAGTTCGAGTTCGACACCGTTGACAAGCTGGATATCCAGAACAAGTAATCTGCAACAGGAACGCGCGCGACTCTGGTCGCGCGCGCCCGGATTGAAGCCTACTACTGAAAGGAAATTGATATGGCCGTTGAAACTTATAAAACCGGCAGGAAATATGAAACTTTCTCTTACCTGCCGCCTTTGGACGCCGATCAGGTGCGCCAACAGATCGCCTATGCGATCAGCCAGGGCTGGAACCCTTCGGTTGAACATGCCGAGAAAGGTACCAGCCAGCGCGTGAATTACTGGTACATGTGGAAGCTGCCGCTGTTCGGCGAGCAGTCGGTTGACACGGTGCTGGCGGAAATTGAAGCCTGCCACCGCGATTTTCCCGACCACATGGTGCGTTTCGTTGCCTATGACAATTACTCGCAGAGCCAGGGTCTGGCCTTTGTGGTGTACCGCTAGGCAAGGCGAAACGACGCCGGACGCGCGCGTCCGGCGTCAAGCAGTAATTGGAAAGCAATTCCAGATTAATGTTTGCCGACGTTGCGGTTACGG
>JAOUCV010000363.1 GCA_029859555.1 Gammaproteobacteria bacterium | reverse complement strand
TAATGATCGGCTTTGCCACCGGCGTGCTGCAACCACACGCCCCGTTTCCCGGTTAGCCGAACAAGCAGTCACGCGGTTCATCATTCGCGGATGCAATCCGCTGCTGCACCCAGTGCTACACCTGCGTCCCTGCAGGCTATCTCTCCCGGCATGGCCCAGGCCAGCCTCTAGACCGGTTCCCGGTCTCACCTTCTCCAGCCTCTCGCGATATACCTGCGTCCCTGCAGGCAAAAAAAAGGCGCCGCACAAAGCAGCGCCTGTTTTAATAGTTACAACTGCCGGTTAGACCAGCCAGTAAACAAATACGAACAGACCCAGCCAGACCACGTCAACAAAGTGCCAGTACCAGGCCACCGCTTCAAATGCGAAGTGATGCTCTTCGCTAAAGTGGCCTTTCATACTGCGGATCAGGATCACGAACAGCATGGTCACACCCAGTGTCACGTGCAGGCCGTGGAAGCCGGTCAACATAAAGAAAGTGGAACCGTACATGCCGGTGGTCAGCTTCAGGTTCAGTTCGGCGTAGGCATGATAGTACTCGTAGACCTGGAAGCCGAGGAATACAACACCCAGAGCCACAGTCGCCATCAGCCCCAGAATCAGCTGGGTGCGGTCTTCTTTCTTCAGACCCCAGTGCGCCCAGGTAATGGTCACGCCACTGGACAGCAGCAGCAGGGTATTGATTGCCGGAATACCCCACGGACCCATGTACTGGTAATCACCACCCACGTCACCCGGACCATTGGTCGGCCACACGGCTTCAAAACCCGGCCACAGCAACTCGTTGGTCATGACATTGTTTGATTCGCCGCCCAGCCACGGTATTGCCCACATACGCGCATAGAACAGCGCACCGAAGAAGGCCGCAAAGAACATAACCTCGGAAAAGATGAACCAGCCCATACCCATGCGAAACGAGGTATCCACCTGGCTGTTGTATTTACCACTAAGGCTTTCGTTAATGACCGTTCCGAACCAGCCGAACAGCATCACGACAATAATAGCCGCGCCGGCAATCATGAGCAGCATGCTGCTGCCATGCAAAAAGCTGGCGAAACCAAACAACATCAGAAACATGCCAACCGAGCCGACGATAGGCCAGTAGCTGGGTGCTGGCAGGTAATAACCCCCGTTAGATGATGACATTTAACACTCCCTCTCTATACCAAGTTTATTCAGTTAATTTTCAATGCTGGCTACGTGCCTGACACCCGCCGCCATGTTTTAACTACATTATGGAATCCAGCGTACCGGATCCCATTGAAATCTCTTTCCCCGCTTCTTCAGGCTTTGCCTGGTAAAATGTATAGGACAGCGAAACCGTCCTGACATCTTCGGGCAGCTCCGGGTCCACTATAAAACGCAGTGGCATTTCCTTGCCCTCTCCCGGACCAAGTGCCTGCCGGGTAAAACAAAAACATTCGGTTTTGCTGAAATACTTTGCAGCCAGTCCCGGCGCCAGACTCGGCACTGCCTGACCGGTAACGATCTCACCGGTCTTGTTCCTGGCAAAGTAATTAACCTCGATCACCTCACCCGGATGCACCTTGACTCTCCTGACCATCGGCCTGAATTCCCAGGGCAGTTCACTGTGCACCGTAGCCAGGAATTCGACTGTCACCTCGCGGTCTTCATCAACCGTCTGGCTCAGCGCTTCTTCCAGTTCAATGCGCCCGGTCTTGCCATTGAGGCCGGTAATATCGCAGAACACGTCATACAAGGGCACCATCGCAAAACCGAAACCAAACATCAGTAGCGCCGTAAAACCGAGCCGTTTTACAACTCGCTGGTTAGCCTGCTTGCGCTTGTCCATTTCCATGGTGGCCTATGGTAATACTAAAAAACTGGCCGCAAAAAAAACCAGCACCAGTAGTACCAGCAGTACCACTGTGATAACCATGCGCGTCGATTGCTGCCTGTTGCGCTGATCTGCCATATATTTCACCAACATACTCTGGCGTGCATGGGCACCTGCCCATGCACGCGCATGTTACTTGACTTCCGGTGCAGTCTCGAAAGTGTGGTATGGAGCCGGAGACGCAACCGTCCACTCCAGGCCATGTGCACCTTCCCAGACTTCTGCGGTGGCTGCCTTGCCGCCGCGAATCGTCTTGATAATGACGTAGATGAAGAACACCTGGGCCAGACCAAAAGCGAAGCCGCCAAGACTGGAGATCATGTTCCAGTCAGCAAACTGCAGCGAGTAATCCGGAATACGACGTGGCATACCGGCCAGCCCGATGAAGTGCTGCGGGAAGAACAGGACATTCACCGAGATCACCGACCACCAGAAGTGGATCTTGCCAAGACGCTCGTCAACCATGTGGCCGGTCCACTTCGGCGCCCAGTAGTAGAACGCTGCAATAATGGCGAACAGCGCACCGGTTACCAGCACGTAGTGGAAATGCGCCACGATGAAATAGGTATCGTGGTACTGCATGTCAGCCGGTGCAATACCCATCATCAGCCCGGTGAAACCACCGATGGTGAACAGGAATACAAAGGCGATCGCCCACAGCATCGGGGTCTCGAATGTCATTGAGCCCTTCCACATGGTGGCAGTCCAGTTAAAGACCTTCACCGCAGTCGGTACCGCAATCATGATGGTGGCGTACATGAAGTACAGCTCACCGGCAACCGGCATGCCGGTGGTGAACATGTGATGCGCATAGACGATGAATGACAGGAACGCGATGGATGCGGTTGCATACACCATGGAGCTGTAACCAAACAGCTTCTTGCGGGCAAAGGTCGGGATGATCTCGGAGACCACGCCAAACGCCGGCAGGATCATGATGTACACCTCGGGATGACCGAAGAACCAGAAA
>JAOUCV010000362.1 GCA_029859555.1 Gammaproteobacteria bacterium | reverse complement strand
GCGGAGAATTCACGGAATGGTTATTTTCAGAAGACCGCGTTGGTAAAGCCGTCGTGCTGTCTGGTCCTTATGGATCGTTCTGGTTAAGGCCGGGAGAGTCGAGGATCGTGTGCATGGCAGGCGGTAGTGGTATGGCCCCAATCAAATCATTGCTGGAAAGCGCTCACAACGCAGATACTGATCGCGAGGTGCTGTTCCTGTTTGGTGCGCGTACCCAAAAGGACCTGTATTGCCTCGATGTGATGAAGCAGCTGCAGGATAAATGGAAAGGAAATTTTGAGTTTGTTCCGGTTCTTTCCGAAGAACCCGACGATTCCGGATGGGACGGTGCGCGTGGTCTGGTTACAGATTACCTGCAGCAAGCCTATATCGATACCGGAAAGGTAAATATATCTGAAAGTCAGGGATATCTGTGTGGGCCGCCACCGATGGTGGAAGGCGCTGTAGAACTGCTGGCGGCAGCTGGCATGGCCAGGGAAGACATTCATTTCGACAAGTTTCTGGATGCGAGCAGTATGCCAGGAGGCAGGAAGTAGGGCTAACCGAACACAGTGGCTGAACCCGGGGTCAATTGCCAGGGAGTCCACAGTGTAATAAAGACGACCTTTACAGAGGAGATGCAAAAATGGCTTCATTTAAAGCAATAATTGTAATGCTGATTTTTTCAGGTGTCGTTGCATTCGGTATGAATGCGGCCGGACTCGATGCGACACACCACGATCCGATGTCTGCGCTTGTAGGTGCGGTTGTGTTACTGCTGGCGCTGATCGTGAACGTGACACTCTACCTGAAGATTGCAGGAGAGACTCCGTTCAAGTGGTTCCACAACTGATTGAAGGCTGGAGTTTATAATGGGACTATTTTCACGGAAAAAGAAATCGCAGGCAGGTATCCACATGCGCGGATTTCCTGGACATGTAGATACCTGTAAATGCTTGTATCTGGCAGCAGAGAAGGGCGTGACACTGGATCCCGAGCTACTCGATGTCACGGGGCTTGAACACAAGACGGACGCATTTCACGCCTTGTCCCCATTCGAAAAAATACCATGTCTCGGCGATGGCGACTTTGTGATATCCGGTGTCACAGCGATACTGCCCTATATCGATGTCAAGGGTGATGGTCAGTCACTGACACCCAGGAAAGCGGCCCGTCTTGGCGAGCAGAACTACTGGATTGAAGTGGGTCAGAACGAGGTATTACCGCTCGTTAACACCTTGCTGGAAGAGCAACTCTTGAAACCAATGTCTGACCCGGCGTATACACCGGACCAGGAAAAAATCGATGCGGCTGTCACCGGGATCGACCGGGCCTTCAGCCTGGCCGACAAGCATCTGCAAGGCAGGGACTATTTTGCGAGCGACTATACCTTTGCGGATATCCACTGGGTGCCGTACCTGCATTTCTGCGACATTAACGGTCATGGCGAGCTGGTCGAGAAATATCCGAACCTTAAATCATGGTTTGACCGCATCAAGGCCAGGAAAAAAGGTGCAATGAGCACATACAGCGTGTTGCCGAGCCTGGAACAAATCAAGGGCAAGGAACTCAGGTACGTGGCCTGAGCAGCCTCGCTACTTGCCAGTTTAATTGCGCTGTAAAGCGCTACGGAAAATGGTGAACAGAAATGAATGAGTTATTCGCGTTTGGCAGAACTTCTGGCAGTGAGGCATCTGATGTCAGTTACGGTCTTGGCGGAGATATGAAGAAGACACAGTATGTGCTGCAGTTGCTCGGCTTTCCGGGACATGCAGACACGCTGAAGTGCCTGATTACAGCAGTGGAAATGGGTATGGAAACGGATTCTGCAGTTCTGGATGTTATGGAAGGTCAGGATGAAAGCAGTGAGTATCTGGAAATCTCGCCTTACGGCATGGTCCCCGCACTGAAAGAAGCGGACTACTATGTGGCTGGCGAGTCCGGAATAATGAGCTACATAGAGGCGCGTGGTCTTGGAAAAAGGTTGCCACCGAAGAATGCTGCACTGCTGGCTGAGCAGAATTACTGGTCTGATATTGCCTGTAGCGAGGTTGGGCCGAACATCAAGACACTGGTGCAGGAGCGGATACTTGCACCAATGCATGACTCTGTTTACATGATGAATACCGATGCGATCGAGACGGCCAGGAATGCACTGATTGCCCCTCTGGATGCACTGGACAAACAGCTGGCCAAAAATACATTCATTATCGGTAACTACTCGTTCGCGGATATTCACTGGACTGCCTATGTGCATTTACTGTACGAATCAGGCGATGGTGATCTTGTTGACAACCGGCCTAACCTCAAGGCCTGGTTTGACAGGATTCGTACGCATAAAAGTTTTTCCGGGCAGAATGTGGTCGCCTACGACATACTGCCGAAGCTGGGCGACATCAAGAAGAAGCAACTGAACTCGGTTGTTATCGATGATTTTTAGGGTAGTCGGCAAGTAATGTGATATCGATATTATGATATGGCCTTTTAGCAAAGCAGCTACTGATATTGATCAGGCTGCGTCAACATTGAATCCATTTATTGCAGAGGCTTTAAGCGGTCTGGATGTGCAGGTATTACATGATCAGGTTCGCACCCGGACGCTGACGGAATGCTATATCTACGGCGCAATTCGCTACCTGGCATCCTATGATGATATGCGCCCGGCCAGTACCGGAGACTTGATGCAAACCATGCTGGTCAGGCATTTCAACGCGGACAGTATGGAAGTGAGCAATAGCCTTGAGTATTTTTCAGGGATAAAAAATGGCGGAAAAGAGCAATTATTCATGATAGAAGGAGCCAGTGCGCTGCGTCGCTGGCTGGTCAACGGTGATCGAACAGTCGCCAGTGATCTAAGGG
>JAOUCV010000055.1 GCA_029859555.1 Gammaproteobacteria bacterium | reverse complement strand
GCTCAAAGGTCAACATGCCGCCAAAGCCCAACCGGAAACCGAGTGCAGCGTAATGCGATGCCTGCTGCAGGCTGCCATTGAAGGCATGGCAAATACCACCATGCACCTTTATACGTTTCAGCATTGCCAGCACTCGATCATGAGACTTGCGCACATGCAGGATAACCGGCAGTCCGGCATCACGGGCAATCACCAGCTGCGCCTCGAACAATTGCTGCTGGCGGCCGTGGTCCAGTCCTTCGACATGAAAGTCCAGCCCGATTTCGCCGACCGCTACTGGCCGACAGGCAGCAAGCTGTGTCTCCAGTAATTGCAGGTCCGACGACTGATGCGACTCAAGAAATACCGGATGCAGGCCAAACGCCGGATACACATCGGCTTCACTGTCGCAGAGTGCCTGCAATGCCGGCCAGCCACTCGCCTGAATCCCCGGGACCACAAAACCCTGCACTGATTGCTCGCGCGCTCGTGCCAGCACCGCCTGGCGGTCCGCGTCAAACGCTGCAACATCCAGGTGACAATGACTGTCTATCAGTTCCATTACCGCATTGTATGCGCAGACGCCGTCAAACACAGGCGTTTTCTGGTATGTTTCCTGTCATGACTGCCACGGAATCCGATTACACACGCCGCTTTGCCGGCATTGGCCGGCTTTATGGCCAACAGGCGCTGGCCCGCTTTGCGCAAGCACATGTCTGCGTAGTGGGTATTGGTGGTGTTGGTTCGTGGGCCGCCGAGGCACTGGCGCGCACCGCCATTGGCCAGCTCACGCTGATCGACCTCGACCATGTTGCCGAATCCAATATAAACCGGCAACTGCATGCACTCAGCGACACACTTGGCAAGGCCAAGGTGCAGGTCATGGCCGAACGGATTCAACAAATAAATCCGCATTGTCAGGTCAACGCCATAGAGGAGTTTCTCAGCGTTGAAAATATCGGAATCCTGATGGCAGAAAAATATGACTACATCATCGACTGCATTGACGGTTTTCGTACCAAGGGACGGCTGATTGCACACTGCAGAAGCAACAAGCTGCGGATAATCACGGTCGGCGGTGCCGGCGGCCAGGTTGACCCGACACGCATACAGGTAGCAGACCTCAGTCGCACCGAGCATGATGCGCTGTTTTCCAAGACCCGCAAACTGCTACGACAGGAATACAACTTCCCGACTAACCTGCAACGACGTTTTGACATTCCCTGCGTGTATTCCATGGAACAGCCGATGTTCCCGGCAGAGGACGGCGAGGTCAGCGCGGAGAAACCCGATGCCGAAAAAATCAGCAGTCTCACTTGCGCCGGTGGCCTCGGTTCTGCAACAGCGGTTACCGCCAGCTTTGGCATGATCGCCGCCGCCTACGTTGTGAAAAGACTGTAAGCCTCCCCAGCCGCAATGGAAAACTGCGAGGCAACCCTATACAATAGACGGCCAGCAATACTGACAGACGTATCAGGCAACAAAAATCACCCTACTTACAAAAACATGGATCAATAAAATGACTAATGTCCTGGCTTCAGCAGACCTTGAAATTACCGCCAATGCAGCGCAGAAAATGAACGAATTGTTTGTCCAGATGGAAGATGATATTGCGGGTATCCGCGTCTATGCGCAGCCGGGTGGTTGCAGTGGCATGAGCTTCGGCATGACCTTCGCCGACAAAATTAACGACGACGACCTGTATCGCGACCATGAGGGTTTCAAGCTGATCATTGACACGGCTTCCATCGAACACCTGCGCGGCGCAGAAGTCGACTTTCTTGACCGCGGTGACGGCAACCTGGCATTTGTCTTTAACAATATTCCCAAGCAGGACGGTGGCGGCTGCGGAACCTGTGGATCACAGGGCGGCGGTTGCGGTTAATCGCGACCAGCACATCAGAAAAAGCCCGCTTGATGCGGGCTTTTTTGTTTCCATGCCCGGTACTTTTTCAGCAGCGTCTAGATCAACAGGGTATAGACGAATCCCACCACAGCACAGACACCGATCAACGGCACTACCCCGGCCTTGTACCTGAACAGTGCGATAAAGGCTGCAACACCAATAAGTACGGAAAACCATTCGAAGCTGCCCTCAAAGCCGTCGGGCCAAAGCACGTGGTAGGCAAAGAACACCGCCAGGTTAAGCACAACACCAACCACGGCCGCTGTGATAGCGGTCAACGGTGCCGTGAACTTCATATCACCACGCGTCGCTTCAACGGCTGGCCCGCCCAGCAGGATAAAAAGAAATGACGGCAGAAATGTGAACAGGGTGGCAATACAGGCACCGGCGGCACCCGCCAGCGGCAGCATCTCCGGCCCAAATATTTCCCTGGTCCAGCCACCGACAAAGCCGACAAACGCAACCACCATGATCAGCGGACCCGGCGTAGTCTCCCCGAGCGCAAGGCCATCAATCATTTGCGTGCCGCTCAACCAGGCATATTGCTCTACTCCTCCCTGGTATACATACGGCAATACCGCATAGGCACCACCAAACGTAACCAGCGCGGCCTTGGTGAAGAACCAGCCCATTTGCGTCAACGTGCCTTGCCAGCCCCAGGTATTTGCCAGCAGCACCATAACGGCCGCACCGATAAATACGCCCACAGCAGCAAATACAATCAAGCGGCTCCATTTAAATCGTGCATGTTCCGGAACCGCTGTGTCGTCATCAATCAACGCCGCGCCGCCGGAGTCGCTTGAACTGCCGTGATGACCACCCGCCCTGAATTTGTCCGGCGCAAGATGCGAACCCGCATAACCGATGATGGCGGCCATCAGTACGATATAGGGAAACGGGATATCGAGTGCAAAGATGGCAATAAAGGCCAGCACGGCGATGGCACGCAGCACGTTGTTTTTCAGTGCACGGGAACCGATGCGGCAGGCTGCAAACACAACAATGGCGGTGACGGCCGGCTTGATACCGTATAACACGCCTGCAACTGCCGGCACATCACCGTAGGCAAGATATACCCAGGTGAGACCCATGAGGATAAACAAGGATGGCAGTACGAACAGTACACCGGCGGCAATGCCACCCCACACACCGTGCATCAACCAGCCGATATAGGTTGCCAGTTGTTGCGCTTCCGGCCCGGGTAACACCATGGTGTAGTTGAGCGCGTGCAGGAAACGATGCTCGGAGATCCAGCGGCGTTTTTCCACCAGTTCCTGGTGCATCATGCTGATCTGCCCGGCCGGCCCGCCAAAGCTGATAAAGCCAAGTTTCAGCCAATAGACAAATGCCTCCCGGAATGGGACGGGGGGTGGCGGCCTGCCGGGTTCTTCAGTCATCTTGGACACGTTACTTGTTCCTTTCATTATCGCTTTACAGACAAACGCGCCAGGCCACACACGGCAATGACCGCACAAACAAATCCAGCGGGAGAAATACTTGCTGGCGATTTTCTGAAGACCCGGGCAGGATCTTGCAGAAACACGGCCGGGCGGCATAACTGTGCCAGGCCGGCGTAGATTGCAGTATTTCGACTATTGATTAGCGGATTGAATTCCAGGCATTTTGGTCCCGGACCCGGCATAACCAAAGTCGGCGCGCCACTGACCACGACGGTAGTCCAGTGTCAGCCAGTGCGGGTAAAAACGCTCGGGATGCAGAATCGGCATATCCTTTACCGGGGGATTATCCCTTTCAACATCACGCATCGCGCAGGTCTCTGTAATGACAGGGCGAAAACTCGCGATCAACTTGTCAGCAAGCACAACCGCGTCAGCCTCTTCAATCGACTCACGCACCAGCACGCGCTTGCGAATCAAACAACTAAAATACAACTCCATTTCCAGAAACAGGGGTGAAACCCTGCGGGCAAGTTGTGCCCGTGCCCGCTGGCTGACAGACAGGCTCAGGGGACGCCCGTGAAACGTTATCAACCGTTGCATAAAAATAACCAGAACAACCGGGGTTACTTAACGCTACCGAAGCCTGTATCCATGCTTCCGGCTGGTGGTTCAAGCCCGGCCACCAGGCAACCCTGCGTCACCGGTCCACCCGGAAACAGACGATAGAGATATTTCATACCACCCCGGTTATGGAATTTTTCTTCCAGTGCATCATGCAACTCGCGTGCATTGATGCCGGGTTCATCATGGCGGGAGAAAAACTCCTGCAAGGCATTCACTGCCTCCCAGTGTTCAGCCAGCGGTGTCAGACCTGCAGCCGAGGCTTTACTCTCTGCCACCAACTTCGACCAACCAGATGGCGCATAGCGAAAATCCGTACTATCCGTACCCTTATTGCCTGTGGAATCTGTCACGTCATGCTCCTCCCTGGTAACTGACAGTTTTCTAACTGTCTGTCCAAACTGTAGTCACAGATCCTGCTGCTGGCAAGTCAATACCGGCATATCAGGACAACAGGTAACGTCCACCCGAGGCGATAGCAACAACGACAAGTCCAATTGACAGATTAATTCCTATCAGGACACGGATCTGCGCCAGGCTCCTGGCTCCGCCCGGCCAGTCTGCAGCAGCGATAGCACGTTTCAAGCGTTTGAACGGCGCAAAGAACACATGAAAGAACAGCAGCATCATCACATAACCGGCCCATATCATCAGGTGCACGTGCAGCCCGACCTCATCAAAGCCACCAAAGAAAGACAATACCATCCAGTATCCGCTTAGCAGCAAGGTCACGATCGCTGCGAACACCCAGGGGAAAAACACTTTGAATACGCCAGCCCACAGCGTCAGCCGCGCAGGGGGTTCCAGTTGTGCCGCCGCCACCGGGCGCAAGGCCACATAGGCAAAAAACATCCCGCCAACCCAGACAACCGCCGCCAGTAAATGCAATAACAAGGCTATTCCCATTTTTAACTCCTGATACACCGTGAATATGTATTTTAAAAATCTGACGCATTGTACAATACGGCAGCCTTTCACTGCGCTGCTTTTGCGCTTTTAACCAGGGACAGCTTTATGACACAGGAAGACACCGGTATCGTCCACATCAGTCAGTCTGTTGCCATTCTGATTGATGGCAACAACATCGAGCGCAGCATTCATTCAGAAACCAACAAGCAGAATACCATGCTGAATTTCGACACCCTGGTTCCCCGCCTGCTGGGCAACCGCGGCCTGAACCGGCTGGTGTACTTTCGTGAAGGCAAGCAGATCTCGAGTAAATTGAAGGAGCGGCTGCACAGCAACTACCACGGATCCGTTCGCCCTTGCCATAAAAGTGCTGATATCCCGCTGTCTATCAAGGCCACACAACTGTCCAACAAGGTCGACACCATTATCATCATGTCCGGCGACTCGGATTTCGTCGAACTGGTGCGGCATTTGAAAGCGGAAGGCGTGCGCGTGGAAATTGCCGCCGTGCCGGCAACCACCTCGCGACTGCTGACCGATGAGGCCGATCATTTCCACGAAATCACCAGCAATGACTGGTTTACGCTGGAAACCAAGAAGCCATCCCGAAAGTCCGCCCCCAGGAAAAAACAGGCCGCGTCGGCAGACGTCAAGTCCTGAGGCGTACCCCGGCTGCATTCAGTTCATTGGAAGCAGAGTCAATCAAGCGCAATTTATCCGCGCGCAGCAGTTTTTTAATGGCTGCCTCGCGCTTGCTGGCCGTGCTGCGGTTTTGCGCGCTTTCCAGGTAGACCACTTTCTGCGGCGTGCGGCCACGGAAATAGCGGGCGCCCTGCTTCCCCGCAATGTGTTCGCTGAAACGCCGCTCTACATCGGTAGTAATGCCGGTATAGAGCGAATTATCCGTACAAACTATGATGTAAACCTGCCAGTTCATGTCCATGTTCACCCAACAGTCGAAAGACTGTGATACTATTTCCCGCCGAATCTACAGCATCAGGCACTACATACAGCAAATAACAGGAGTTTTTTCATGCAGATAGCCAACAATCACGTCGTCACCCTCAACTACACCCTGAAAGATAGTGACGACAACATTCTCGACAAATCTGAAGATGGCAGCTTCTGCTATTTACACGGCGCCAGCAACATCATTCCCGGTCTTGAGAACGCATTATCCGGTAAAGCCAGCGGCGATACCTTCTCGGTAACCATTCCGCCGGAAGAAGCCTATGGCATCCATGATGCAGCCAAGGCACAGGATGTTCCACGCAGCATGTTCCCGCCGGAGCAGGAAATTGAAGCCGGCATGCAGTTCAATGCCGAGGGTCCGGACGGCCAAATGGTCGTGGTCACGGTCAAGAGCGTTCAAGATGACACGATTGTTGTTGATGGCAACCACCCGCTGGCCGGCGTCACTCTCAACTTTGAAGTTATCGTCATGGATATTCGTGATGCCACCGCAGAAGAACTTGAGCATGGTCATGTGCACGGGCCGGGCGGACACCAGCACGACGCCTGAGACTCAACCGGCATGAAAGCAAGTGACCTGAAAAAAGGACTGGTGCTCGATATTGACGGGCGCAACATTCTGATCAAGGGACTGGATGTACAAAGTCCGTCTTCGCGCAGCGGCAGCACCCTCTACAAGGTACGTGGCCTGGATCTCGTCACCCGGCAGAAATATGAAAACCGTTTCAAGGGTGACGAGGTTGTACAGACCGTCGACTACGGACGACGCGGTGTCCAGTTCCTGTTTCAGGATGCTGACAGTTGCACCTTCATGGACAGGGAAAATTTTGAGCAATACATGCTCAACACAGCAGACCTGCAGGAAGAACTGCTGTACCTGACTGAAGACCTGGAAGGCATCGTCGCCATGACGGCCGATGAAAACATTCTCGGCATTGAGCTGCCAACGACCGTGGTGCTGGAAATCACAGACACCGCACCCGGCATGAAAGCCGCATCAGCCTCTTCCCGCACCAAGCCGGCCACCCTCAGCACCGGACTGGTGGTACAGGTCCCTGAATACCTGACCTCGGGCGAGCATATCAAGGTCAACACCGGCACCGGCGAGTACATCTCGCGCGCCTGAGCAGAAGCTGCCTGCCGATTCCCTACCCGGCATCCAGTTCTTCCCAACGATTGTAGCAAGCCTCCAACGCTGCCCCGACCTCTTCCAGACGCGCCAGCGCTGCGGCCACCTTCTCATTATCCTGCTGATAGAAACCCGGTTCGCCCATCGCTTCCTGTAGCTGCGCCTGTTCGGCATCCAGCACCTCAATCTGTTTTGGCAGATCGTCCAGCTCGCGCTGATCCTTGTAAGACAGTTTCTTTGGCTTCACTGCAACATCAGCAGACGCAGGCTGCCGGTTAACCTGACTAGTGCGTGCCTGGCCGGCAGGTTTCTTCTCATTCTTCTGTGCCAGCCAGTCAGAATAGCCACCGACATATTCACCGATGACGCCCTCCCCCTCAAACACCAGTGAGCGGGTAACCACGTTATCAAGAAAGGCGCGGTCATGACTGACCAGCAACAGGGTACCGTCATACTCCATCAGCAACTCTTCTAGCAGCTCCAGCGTCTCCACATCCAGATCATTGGTCGGCTCATCCATAATCAGCAGGTTTGCCGGCCGTGCAAACAGACGTGCCAGCAATAGCCGGTTGCGCTCGCCACCGGACAGGGTACTGACCGGTGACTGCAAACGTTCCGGCGGAAACAAAAAATCGCGTAAGTAGCTGGCCACGTGGCGATCACGACCATTTACCGTGACATGCTGGCTGCCTTCTGCAACGTTATCCATAACCGATTTATCCAGATCGAGCTGGTCACGCTGCTGATCGAAATAGGCGACCTGCAGTCTGGTGCCACTGCGAACCTGACCGCTATCGGGTAGCAATTCACCCAGTAATACCCTGATCAGGGTCGACTTGCCGGCACCATTCGGGCCGATGATGCCAATCCGGTCGCCGCGCATGATGGTCGTCGAGAGGCCTTTGATCACGGTGTTCTCGCCAAAGGCCAGATCGACATGCTCTGTCTCGAACACCAGCTTGCCGGACTTCTCGCCCTTATCGAGCTGCAGTTTGGCTTTGCCACCGCGGTTACGCCGTAACCGGTGTTGTTCGCGCAGCTCTTTCAGCGCCCTCACCCGGCCTTCATTACGTGTTCGCCGCGCCTTTATCCCCTGGCGAATCCAGACCTCTTCCTGGGACAGTTTTTTATCGAACAGCGCATTGTGTCGCTCCTCAACTTCAAGCTGTTCGGTCTTGCGACGCACGTAATCGTCGTAGCTGCCCGGCCATGACGTCAGCTGGCCGCGATCCAGTTCAATAATCTTTGTCGACAGCCGCCGCACAAATGCGCGGTCATGACTGACAAACAGCAAGGCACCGGGGTAATCGAGCATGTACGCTTCCAGCCAGATGATTGCCTCAATATCAAGGTGATTGGTCGGCTCATCCAGCAGCAACACATCCGGTTCACAAACCAGCGCACGCGCCAGCATCACCCGCCGTCGCCAGCCACCGGATAGCGAATGAAAAACCGCATCGCTGTCAAGCTCAAGACGTGACAAGACGCTCTCTACACGCTGTTCCAACTGCCAGCCATTGGCCGCTTCCAGGTCATGTTGCAACTCTGACAAGCGCTTCAGCAAAGCCGGGGAATCTGAATGTGCCAGTTCGCTAACGACGTGATGATAATCAGATATCAACTTGCCCAGTTCCGGCAATCCACCAGCAACGACATCAAATACACTGTCGTTACTGTCCATGCCAACTTCCTGTGCCAGACAGGCAATGCGCACACCCGGGCGTACCCATAATTCACCATCATCAGCAATCACCTCACCACTGAGAATACGCAGCAACGAGGATTTTCCCTCTCCGTTTCTGCCCACCAGGCAGACACGCTCACCGCGGGTGATTTCCAGGTCTGCCTTGTCCAGCAGGGCCCGATGGCCAAAGGCCAGTGAAATGTTGCTCAGTCGCAGTAATGGCATTACATGATTCCAGCAGAAATTCTCAAGATACGCCTGGCAAGGCGTCCACAGGTTACCGGTCCGGATAACACCGGGAAACCCGATTCTACGCAAACACGGCATGGATGTAACATGGAAGTTAGCCCTTCGAGCAGAAACGTAGATTCGAAGTAATGGCTTAGTCTGGTTAAATTCAGCTGTAATAGTAATATCGCGCTCACACTGCCCCGGCTTCCAATTCCGAGTCAGTTCTTCCAGCTGCTTGTATTGACCAGCGGTAAAGGCCTTAACCATATCCTGTGGCAGTCCTTCACGACCATTGCCATATAATCAACCTGCTGCTGTTATACAACTGGGCGCCAGGCCCTAATCGTCATGGCCGGATTTACAGGTGATCATCCACTGGCAGTATCGATATAAAGTCAGACATGAAGCGCTGTCCGAAGGTTGTCTCCGGTTCATCATCGTATCGCACTTCCTCGCCATCGATCTCGGTTACCCAGACCAGATTTCCCTCGTCATCCAGCAATACCCGGTAGCTGTTCTCCGGGCGCACACCCTCATCCATAAATTCCGCCACCTGTCCTGCCAGTTCGGGACTCTCGACATACAGGCCTGCCTCGGTGTTGATGTTGGCCGAGCGGGGATCAAGGTTGAAACTACCGATAAATACCGACTCACGATCAAAGACCATTGCCTTCGCATGGAGGCCGGTCTTCGATTCCGCCGTATAGTTCCGTTGCTTGACGGCAACGGCATCTGGACGCAATTCGTAGATTTCCATCCCGTTGGCGATCAATTCCTTGCGCGTTTGTGAATAGCCGGCGTGGGCGGCAAGCACATCGTTGGACGCCAGAGAATTGGTGAGCACACGAACATTGACCCCCCTGTCTATTGCTCTTTTTGTATTTTCGACAGCTCTTTCCATGACAATAAAGTAGGCAGCCTCCATGAGCAACTCGCTCTGCAGCGTTTCAAGCTTGTTGTGCA
>JAOUCV010000360.1 GCA_029859555.1 Gammaproteobacteria bacterium | reverse complement strand
GAGATCATCCCAGTCTGCTGTTGATGGCATCCGCTTCATGGGGGCGCTGGCGGGTAAAAGTCCCAGATCTTTAACGGCTTTCTGGCGATTTTTGCGCAGCGCATGCCAGCCATCTTTATAGCTTCCAATATATTTTTTGGTGAATGCTTTAGGGGCTTGCACGGGTATGTGTACCGCTTGAAACGACACATAAGAGAAAAAGGGCTTTCTTTTTGTTCTAGTGGTATGCAGATTGTTCTCCAGTTGCTCAATGGTTTTATCGACGATAAATTTGGAAGAATAAAAGTCTTCAGGCACGGAGAATTCCTTACCGTTTTCTAACCAGAGAGTTTTTTCATAGTGGGGAACGTAAGATTGCTGTGTCCAGTTGTCGCCTCCAGAAAAAGGCATGGTGACCGTTTGCTCGAAGCCACGGTTTATCGGCAGTAATGATTCGTCTGCATACCCCAGGTGCCATTTGCCGGCCAATGAGGTGTTGTATCCTGCATCCTTCAACAGAGTAGCGATAGTGACGACGTTGTGATTGAGTGTCCCGCGATAAAACGGTGAGTGGGCTTGCTCGGGTGTCAGCGCTTCACTGATATTGGCCACACCTGCTCGATGGCTATCAACGCCGGTTAATAGCATGGCACGAGTTGGGGCGCAGCTGGCCGTTGTATGAAAGTTACTGAAGCGCAGTCCGTTTCGTGCCAGATGATCCAAGTTGGGCGTGCTGATTTCACTGCCATATGAACCTATGTCTGAATAGCCTAAGTCGTCAGCAAGGATCAACAGAATATTGGGCCTACTATCTATGTCTGGTTCGGCAAGGGCGTAGCTTACACAGCACAAACTGCAGATCAGGGAAATAGCGCCACTGCATTGAGCAAGGTACGATCTAATTGACGAAATAATTGTTTTCCCCTGATGCGCTGTACCAGATAGGTGACGACCATGCGCGTTCCTGAATAGTCGCTGGCAGGTCTGAGCGAGGTTTTTCGCCGGCGCGGATGGCATCCCATGTAGACCAGCGACACACTGGATTCTCCAGTACGCGCACGTAATAAAATGCTTCTTGCCCGGGAGTAAAGTCAGGGTCTTGCCATAATGTTTTAAGCTCGCTTGCACCCACATTGGCTGTTCTGGAGCAATCATCCAGGTTCACTTGCGCGCCGTTGTCCGGGCAACGATGGGTCTGTGGATCTACGCTCAGCCCATCGGAGCAGGCCACATCAAACACCTGTTCCTGGTGTTCACCGTTTTCAAGCCAGCCTTTGATAATTTGCACGCGTTGCAACTTGGCGGTATTCGGGTCAGCTACGGCCCAGGTCAGGAAAGTGGGGGCGCGGTCATCGCTGGCTTGCAAGGTACTACCCATCGTAGCTCCGTTTTTGTAAGCGGTGCCGATAAGCTCAGGGCTGTCCAGCTGTACATTGGCCAGATCGTAGCCAGCGAAAAATCTCACCTTTATCCGAGTTCCGCTGGTGGCGAAAGTCTCCTTGCGGCGCAGCGCATCATAAATGGCTTCACGGGTATTATTCTCTGCCCATACCCCAGCAATACCCGAAGCCCCCCAGTACTTGTAGTTCTGGAAATTCAGATAAGTCTCGCCGTCTACCTCATCAATCATTTCGGGCGCGGCCAATTTGATCAGGGTGCCGTAGAGAAAGCTTGCAGGTACAGAGCCGCGCTTTTCCGGGGTAGCGTCCAAACTGCCAATTTTACCGAAGTAGTTATCCTCCTCCAGTGCAGCGGCGGCTGTGTGCGTATCGCTGGAACCGATGACGCCAAATTGGTAAGGGTTGGCGTTATTGGCTTCTGCCATGGCAAGACCGCGTTGCCATGCGTTTCGCACATAGCTGCCCTTGGGCTCACTGGGTAAAGTAGAAGCTACCCGCAGGGGAGAAATTCCGAAATTGGCCCACTCATCGTTTTTTGATAGGAGCGGATGCGTGTCAGACGTGCCTTTAACCTGAGTAATTTCGACCAGGGGTTCGTTGCGCATGCGCTGGTCTGCGTACTCTTGATCGATATTGTTTCCGGACCAATCGGTAAACGCGAACATCGCACCGTTGGAGCCATTGCTGTTATGCGGAATCGCCAAGCTTTCTATGCCTTGCTCGCGCAGAGTATCCATCCAGTCCCAAAGGCCCTCGGGATTGATGCTGTTCAGGCGGGAGAAGGGTACAGCGGGCAAACTGTCCGAGCCGC
Source organism: Gammaproteobacteria bacterium (assembly GCA_029859555.1). Taxonomy (GTDB): domain Bacteria; phylum Pseudomonadota; class Gammaproteobacteria; order UBA9214; family UBA9214; genus UBA9214. The sequence continues at coordinate 671 of JAOUCV010000360.1, read as the reverse complement.
GGAAAATAACGTTGCGGTGCAGATTTTGCTTATCCCCGGAACTGCTGGTGTATTCGTAAGCCGCAAATGTGGTGAACTGGCCAGGTTGGTAAGCGGCGTTGGCGGCTTCCACTGTCTCAATCCACGCTGATTTGCTGACCTTGTTAACGGTGGCGTTGTCGAATGTGCCGTCGAGCAGGTTGGCGACCACGTCACTGAAAAAATTGTTGAAGATAAGATTTCTTTTGGCCATATCGAACAGCCCACCATCAACCGAATCATTGATGTTGTGGTAGGACTCTGACAGTTCGTATTGCGAGAATTCTGTACTGGTGTCGGCGGCCTCGTTCACCAGACCCAGCATGATTGCATGATCGGTCACCGCGTAAAAATCCAATGGTTGTGCCAGCTGTACTTCAAAGCCGCCGGGATGCAAGATCGCCTCACCCTGAGCATAACGGTAAGCATCTGCGGGTGTGGCGGTGGTACCAAAAGCCGAGGCATCAAAAGACAGCGTTGTATGCACATGCAGATCGCCGAAGTAGGCATTGCGATCCGGGTTGGACTCCAGTCGACTGCTGTCAGTATCTGGCAGGGGCGGGAATGAAATGATCTCATTCTCCGCTGGAATAACGGTGTTCGTTGTACGGTAGTACTCATGCGCCTCAAGTCTCTTTTGTTCCTTCGCCTGG
>JAOUCV010000359.1 GCA_029859555.1 Gammaproteobacteria bacterium | reverse complement strand
CATGCCCGTAGGCAGGTCCGCTGCTGCCATCATGTGCCGGTGCAATACGCGCCTTTGCACCCGCCGCCTGTACCGCAATCGGGTAAACGGCAAAGGCGTATTGTGAAAACACGGCCTCGTGCGCCGGCGTCAGGAAGACACGCGCAATAATGTCGAGCACATCATTGGAACCGTTACCCAATGTAACCCTGTCACGCTCCAGTCCGTGCAACCGGGCCAGCCTGCCGGCCAGCAACCAGCCACTGCCTTCCGGATAACGACCCAGGTCTTCAAGGACTTCCCGGGCAGCGGCCAGCGCCAACGGACTCGGCCCGAACGGATTCTCATTGGATGCCAGCTTGACCGCATCGGTGATGCCATACTCACGTTCCAGTTCGGCAACCGGCTTGCCGGGCAGATACGGCTGCAGGGCCTGTATGCCGGGAGTAGCCAGGTTAAGAAAATGGTTAATGGGTGCTGACATCGATAGGGGTCACTTGATCGTAAAAATACCGGGATTAAACCAGCCTGCTGAAATGTACGTAACGCGTTCTAGATCACCGCCCGTGGATAGGACCCCAGCACCTTCACAAGGAAAGCCTTGTCTTCAAGCGCCGCAAGGGCAGCGGCAACTGCAGCATCATCGCGATGTCCGTCCACATCAATGTAAAACACGTATTCCCACATGGCCTGCCGCGACGGCCGCGATTCAATGCGCGTCATGCTGATTTTATGCTCGGCAATCGGCTGCAACAATTCGTACAGTGCTCCCGGACGGTTATTCACCGACACCAGCAGCGATGTCTTGTCGTTACCGCCTGGCTGCACTGGCCGGGAACCTATCACCAGAAAACGGGTGGTATTATCCGGCTGATCCTCGATATTGCGGGCAGCTATTTCAAGACCATAGAGTTCCGCCGCGGTGTCACTGGCAATCGCTGCAGCAGACTGATCCTTGCTGACCAGCCGCGCCGCCTCGGCATTGCTGCCGACAGCCACGTGCTCGGCATCCGGCAGATTTGCTTCCAGCCAGCCACGGCACTGGGCCAGTGCCTGTTGATGAGCCAGTACACGAGTCACCTTTACATTACTGTCTTTCACCAGCAGGTGATGATGAATACGCAATTCAACCTCACCACTGATACTGAGTGGCGAGCGCTGAAAAAGATCCAGCGTATGACTGATAACACCTTCGGTTGAATTCTCCACCGGCACCACGCCGTAATCTGCCGCGCCGGCCTCAACTTCGCGAAACACATCATCGAGACTGTCCAGCGCCAGCGTTTGTACTGCATGGCCAAACTGCTTCAATGTGGCGGCCTGGGTAAAGGTACCCTCCGGCCCGAGGTAAGCCACGTTCAGCGGCTGCTCCAGCGCCAGGCAAGCTGACATGATTTCCCTGAACAGCCGCACCATGGTTTCATCCGGCATCGGCCCGGTATTGCGTTCTCCAACACGGCGCAACACAACCGCTTCCCGCTCTGGCCGGTAAAAATGCGCATCTTCACCCTGAGTAAGTTTGACCTCGGCCACATCGCGGGCACATTTTGCACGCGCATTGAGCAGCGCCTGGATCTCTTCATCCAGCACATCAATCCGGTTACGCAGTTCTTGCAGTTTTTCTTCAGCACTCATTAGTCAAGTTATTGCCAGCAATGAATCAGTACAGCCTACAATGCCCTAACCTTCAAAACACCCTCGATCGAGCCAATGTGTTCAACACAGGCCGGAGTAACCTCTGAATCTACATCAACCAGGGTGCAGGCCAGTTCATTACGTGATTTGTTCAGCATATCGATAATATTGAGCCCGGCATCGGCCATGCAGGTTGAGATCTGGCCCAGCATGTTCGGCACATTTTCATTGACGATAGCCAACCGGAAGCCACCGTTACGGGGCATGTACATTTCGGGAAAATTCACAGAATTCCTGACAGTCCCGTTCTCGAGATAATCACGCACCTGTTCGGCCACCATCACGGCACAGTTTTCCTCGGCCTGCTGCGTGGAGGCGCCCAGGTGCGGCAGGGTAATAACGCGCGGGTGATTCTTCAGCAGGTTGTTGGGGAAATCACACACATAGGCATACACCTTGCCTGCATCAATCGCGTCAATCACCGCCTCGTCATCAATTACGCCATTGCGGGAAAAATTCAGGATGACGACATTATCCCGAACCAGTTTCAGGCGGTCTGCATTGATAATATTGCGGGTGGCATCCACCAGTGGCACATGAAACGTGACGTAATCAACCTTCGCCAGCAATTCCTCGATACTGGCTGCCTGGCCCACATCGGATGACATTTCCCAGGCACGTTTCACGGTAATGCCGGGATCAAACCCGATGACATTCATACCCAGCGCCAGCGCACCATTGGCTACCTGCACACCGATTGCGCCCAGGCCAACCACACCCAGCGTCTTGCCCGGCAATTCGAAACCGACAAACTGCTTCTTGCCGGCCTCCACCGCCTTGCTGATGACAGCGTCATCACCTTCAAGACCGCGCGAGTAGTCCCAGGCCTGGCACAGGTTACGTGAAGCAATCAGCATGCCGGCAACCACCAGTTCCTTGACCGCGTTGGCATTCGCACCGGGCGCATTAAACACCGGGATACCCGCCTGACTCATGCGCTCCACCGGGATGTTATTGACACCTGAACCGGCACGACCAATAGCCTTGACGGTTGCCGGCATTTCCATGTCATGCATTTTAAAGGAGCGCAGCAGAATCGCATCCGGATGCTGTATCTCGGAGGCAACCTCATAGGACTCGCGCGAAAGCCGCTCCAGGCCGACCGGAGATATGTTGTTTAATGTGAGAATCTTGAACATCGTAAACCTGTAATCCTTTTGTATTATTAGTTACCCGGGCCACAGCTGCGAAACA
>JAOUCV010000358.1 GCA_029859555.1 Gammaproteobacteria bacterium | reverse complement strand
GGATCCCTTACAGCCTCCTTGCGAACCTGATCGAGTTCTGCGCGCAACTTGTCAACTTCATCGGCACGGTCCTTCAGCGCACCCCTGACACTGCTGTTTGACTCAGACATTGCCCGCGTATCAGTCAGTATGGTGCGCACCACTTTGCGAATATCGCGGATATCATCGGCACTTTCCAAACGGGTGCTGCAGCTGTTTAGCACGGCACTGTAGTTATTAAGATCCAGACCGGCATCAAGCACAATCTGAATAATGTCGCCAAGTAACCGACAAAACTCGACCTCAATCTTTTCCAGCACATCTACACCAGGCGTTGCAACATAGCGCATGAACAGCGCTTTGGCTCTTGCAGGGTCGTAGGTTTCCTTGCCAGACTCGATTTTTTCAAGTGCCGCCACCAGTTCCTCCGAACGCCCAAGGTGAAACTCGTACCAGAGCGCGTAGTTGATGGGGTTCATCGGGATATTCAACCGCGTCATCAGTGGGAATACCAGGCGAGCGATCTCCTGGGCATGTCCAATGTCGCTAGGGTAATCCATTCCATTAGCGTCCTATTTCTGGCAGCTCAAGATGCGTCTGCAAAAACTCCACGATCTGGGTCCGGGATCGTGCACCACTGAATCGGGCAACTTCTTCGCCATGGCTCACCAGCATCACTGTCGGGAAACCTCGCACCCGATAGTGGCCAGCCAGCTTCATATTTTCGCCCTGATCCACTTCCAGTTTAGCCAGTCCGACGCAATCTTGCAGATCGTGGCAGACTTTCTCCAGCACTGGCGCTATAACCAGGCAGGGGGCGCACCAATCAGCCCAGAAATCTACCAGTATCGGACGCTGATGAGACGCCTCGCTGACATCGCGATCAAATGTTTGAAGAGAAGTATTGATCACCCTGAATTCGCTAGACTCAATCATGAAGTAACACCGCTAACTTACTGCTTTTATTGTTATATTCAGACCAATAAAAAAGGCAGCACGAAGCTGCCTTTGGTTTCATTCGTAGCCCGGCTTTGCGCTTACATGCCCGCGTCAAAAGTCATCACAATCGTTGCCACTACACCGACCAGCAGGACGGCACTTATTTTCACAAAGCTAGTGACGCGACAATAGCGGCACGCAGCACACTGCTTCAGTTTTTTCATAATCCCGACCCGTTGACTTTGTTATATAACAGCAAATATTAGTGCGCGGCACTATACTTATATAACTGGACCAGGTCAAATATGCTGATGTCAGAAAGCTTCTGACATGCCAAGCACCGTGGCTTCGCTATCGGTGGCTTCAGCCGCCAATTTGTAAGCCACGTAGTACTTGTAGACATGCGCCACGTAGCGAACCGGCTCACGCCCCACCAGCTTGCTGGCGGCCAGCTCAACGTTTAGAAACCACACATCCGGATCGAGGCCCATTTTCTCAGCCTGAGCGCGCATTTTCCGCACCTTTGCGGGACCGGCGTTATAAGCCGCCCAGGTGAAGGCCAGCTGGTTTTCCGGTGTAATTGCCGGGTCACTGAAATAACGCTCTCGCAGAAAAGCCAGATATTTCGCAGCCGCGTGAATATTGTTCTCCAGTTGTTTCACATTCTTGATATTCACGTTCTTGTCTGCTGCCGTCGACGGCAGGACCTGCATGATGCCTACTGCACCACGATGGCTCTTCTTGCGATTGTCCAGCCCGGACTCCTGATAAGCCTGCCCTGCGAGCGCCCACGTATCGAAACCATAGCGTTGTCCGTACTTGTCGAACAATGCGACCAGGCTTTCAAGCCGCTTGAGTTCCGATCTACTGATCGGATTTTTTATCCAGCGGGTATCCTTGTAATACCGTTTGAAGAGCATGTTACCGAGCAACGTCCCCTTCTTTACTTTTTCAGCAAACTCATTGAGGCTTTTAAGCAGCTCGGGGTTCTGTTTGCGCACTGCCCAGCCCACCCTGTTTCCGGCGGAAACGACCAGTTCTTCGTATACACTGATATCGGGAAGCACTTTTTTCCACAGTCTTGCGATATAGCCATCTACTACCGTGATTTTTACCGTACCGGCATTCACCATTTCGAGAATATCATCAGACAACAAGTGTGGATCGGCCTGTTTTATTGTGACAGGTGTGAGCCCTTGTTTTGTGAGCTGCTTGTTGAGCGACTTCAAGTGTTCAACATAGCTACTGCCCTTGAGCACGTAAATCGATTTACCGGACAAATCCTCGATCGACTCGAGCTTGCCGACATTTTTGTTCGCCACCACCAGCTCATTGACCTTCCAGCTACCGCCGCTGGCGAATGACACCTGTTTTTTCCTCTGTGGCGTAATGGTTAGAAAGTCTGCCGCTATATCTCCGCGGCCTGCACGCAGTGCAGGTATTAGCTCGTTGAATGTGACTGGAATATAAGTGACGTGTACCCGGTCCTCTTCACGCCCGGCACCTTTGTTCAGATACCTGGCGTATTCATTCAGGAATTCAACCTGAATACCTTTGGCGCCACCCTGGTGAAAAAAGAAATCGGTACGGCTATAGGTGACCAGGGCCCGAATAACTTTTCGTTTTCGGATTTCCGGGAGGTCGCCCTTGAATATACCGGTGTAACCCGGAATATTTTCGACATCGTCAATAGCCCCGCTTCCTGCGGGCAATGCCAGCACGCCGATCAGGACAACCATCAGATAGAAGGAACGGGTACGCCATATACTCATGTCTGCAAGCGTACAGCTATACTATGCCCTCTCGCAACTGACGACGCTTAACCGTTAAACGCTGGTCAACTGGCAGCCAGCACGTTGTCGGCTGTGTCAAAGCTGGAAATCACCGCCTCTATCCCTTCTGACCCGATTTTCTCCGACAGTACCGTCCGATAATTCATCATCATACTGAC
>JAOUCV010000357.1 GCA_029859555.1 Gammaproteobacteria bacterium | reverse complement strand
TCACCGATGCGATCCCGAAAAACCGCGTGCTTGTTGCCATCCAGCCGGAAAAGATCGATTGGGGTTCCTGCCTGAGCAACCGGGTGAAGCAGGCTCTGCCACGGGCAGCCTCGCAGATTGTCACACTTTTGAATAACTGGACTACTCAATCGAACATGCCGGATGCAGATATGCAACTGCAGTATGCACCTGCGCCAATGGGGGGATAGGGGCTATGGAAAACAGGATTCTGATTCCGCTGGATGGTACGGAACAGGTAAGTGAAATAATTCGCTACGCACAGTCAATCACACCCTGTGCAGATACCGAAATCAGCCTGCTGCATGTGTTGCCACAGGCTGGCGCTGAACATGGTGCGGCAGCGCACATCGAGGAAATCATGGCTGCGTTGACGACGGCTGGCTGGACAGTGAGCAGCGATCTCCGCATGGGTAATTCGGTCGAGGAGATTGTGAAGTTCGCCCTGCTGATGCCGGCTACGCTGCTATTGATGTCAACGCATGGTCGTTCGGGTCTGGAGAAGATTCGCAAGGGCAGCGTTACCGAGCAGGTATTGCAGCACTCACCGTGTCCGGTCTTCATCCTGCACAGTACGCGTGCGGAGCCCGCGGATGACCGTGAGGATAATCTGTTCAAGCGCATCCTGGTGCCGCTGGACGGTACCGATGTTTCTGCCTCGATTCTGAGTTGCGTTGAGCGCTTTTCCAAGGCGCATGATTCAGAGGTCATCCTGTTCCATGACGAAATGGACAGTGACAGCCCTGATGAAGAGCGCGCTGCAGTCAAGCTGGCCCTGCAGGAGCATAGTGTCAAGCTGGCAAATGCCGGACTCAAGGTGTCGCTGGATATGTCCACCTACAGACGGCCAATACGTGAAATTCTCAACAAAATCGATGAGATGAAAATCGACCTGGTCTCCATGGCATCGCATGGCGAGTCAGGTGTGCGGCGGGCGCTGGATGAATCGGTGACGGCCGAGGTGATACGGCATTCCAGTTGCCCGTTACTGGTGTGGTCGGCGGAACATCAGTTTCCACCTGTTGCCGGAGACTGATTGCACATGCTACACGTGACGCCTGCAACGGAACTAAAAGTTGAGCCTGCCGAGGCCCTGACCTGCAATGTGCAGCCGTTGCTGCATGAGATCCGGCATGCCCTGGCAAGGTTGCTTGATGAAGGCGGGCACACGGTGATCGATTTGCGCAGCCTGCCGCTGGCTCCGGGAGAGGAGCAGCAATTGCTGGATGAACTGGGCCAGGGCGAAGTATATGCGCGCCTGCATGCCCTGGGTCCTACCGAGATCATCGAAAGCCGCTATCCCGGTGTCTGGATTGTGGTGCATTACAACAGCAGTGATGAAGTAATTGGCAAGTTTATCGAGGTCTGCGACATACCGAACCTGCTGCGTTCACAGCAGCAGGATATCCAGCAGGGCCTTGAACAGCTGCAGGCGCAGTTGCCAGAAGTAACGAATTGACTACGTGACCGCACACAGGAGATAGATGATGTCGAAAGACGAGACTTTGGGCGAAGCCCTGCGGCGACAGGGGATTAGCCGGCGCGGGTTCCTGAAATTCTGTGCTGCAACCGCTTCAATGATGGCACTGCCGCCGAGCATGGTGCCGGCAATTGCGGCTGCACTGGAAAAGGCCATGCGGCCGTCGGTTATCTGGCTGTCATTCCAGGAATGCACCGGCTGCACCGAATCACTGACACGCTCCCATTCGCCGACCGTGGAAGGTCTGATCTTCGATGCCATCTCGCTGGATTACCACCACACCCTGCAAGCTGCTTCCGGCAGTGCTGCGGAGGCTGCGCGGGAAGCCGCCATGGAAGAGAATTACGGCAAGTACATTCTGGTGGTTGACGGGTCGATACCGACCGCCAATCCGGGCTACTCGACCATTGCCGGTATCAGCAACAAGTCCATGTTGCTGGATACGGCCAAGGGTGCCGCCGCCATTGTTTCGGTCGGTACCTGTGCCGCCTATGGCGGTATTCCGAAGGCCAATCCGAACCCGACAGGTGCGGTAGCTGTTTCCGATCTGATCAAGGACAAGCCGATTATTAATGTCCCCGGTTGTCCGCCCATCCCGGTGGTAATTACCGGTGTACTGGCACATTTCCTGACCTTTGGCAGCATTCCGGAGCTGGATGCGCTCGGTCGTCCCAAGGCCTATTACGGCCAGAGTATTCACGATCGCTGTTATCGCCGTCCCTTCTATGACAAGGGCCTGTTTGCCAATAGCTTTGATGATGAAGGCGCGAAGCTGGGCTGGTGTTTGTACAAGCTGGGCTGCAAGGGTCCGACCACCTATAACGCCTGCGCCACTACAAAATGGAATGAAGGCACCAGTTTTCCAATTGAGGCCGGGCACCCCTGTCTGGGTTGTTCGGAACCGGATTTCTGGGATGGCGGCGGCTTTTACAAGGCACTGTCCATGCCAACAGAAGATATTACCCGTGCCGCCGTGTATGCCGTCGGCGCCGGTGCGGCCGCCGGTGTTGCGCTGGGGGCAATGAACCGTGCCAAGAAGACGCGTGCAGTGAAAGCACATGAGAAAGTAACCATTAACGATCTGGAAAAGGGTGCTGACGATGACTGAAACTGAACTGTTGTTGTGGGTGCGTGGCCCTGCATTGCAGATTGCCACGGTCATCTTCGTGCTCGGCATCGTGGTGCGATTTGCCGGGATACTGATGCTGGGCAGGAAAAAAAATCTGGCCGAGGCGCGTGGCTCTGCCGTTGCCGGTGGCCTGCGAACGATGCTGTCGCGTTCCATCCCGGATCCCGGCACCCTGCAGCGTTCCACGTTTAACGTGGTGGCCGGTTATATCTTTCATATCGGGCTGTTCATTACCATCCTGTTG
>JAOUCV010000356.1 GCA_029859555.1 Gammaproteobacteria bacterium | reverse complement strand
AGTTGCTGTCAAAGGTCTGGGTACGCCACCAGAGTTCGTAACGACGCGCACGCTCGGCATCCTCGAACTTGCCCACGTAGTCAGAGGCAAACACGACCTTGACATTGTTCTTGAGCAGGTTGCGTCCAAAATCCTTGTATTGCTCGCCGAGCGCCTTGACCATGGGAATCTTTGCAGGCGGCATAAGTGGGTTACGGGCAAGGTCAGGCGAGATGCCCCACATCTGCGGCACAACGTAGCCACCCTCCCTGGCGATACGCTGCATGGTCTTCTCGGAGATGAAGAAACTGTGCTCGAAGGTTTTGACGCCGCAATCGAGCAGGCGGTTCACGGCCCGGTCTGTAAAGGTGTGCGCCGCCACATAAGTACCCCAGTCCCTGGCCGCCTCGGCGATCGCACAGATCTCATCGACGGAGAACTGCGTGGTGTCGATCGGGTCGAAGCGGGAGGAACCGCCACCACCGCCCATGATCTTGATCTGGGTCGCACCGTTACGCAGGTTAAGGCGTGTCGCCTTGAGGGCCTCGGGCACACCGTCAACCACATTGCCGATGCCCATACGCTCGAAGTTCGACAGGTCGCCGGCATCATGAATACTGAATCCGGGATCGGCCCGGTCGCGGAAGTCACCGTGCCCGGATGTCTGCGAAATAAAACCACCTGACGGATAGATGCGCGGGCCGACGACCCGACCGCTGTTTATCGCACGGGCAAGGCCGAATGCCGGCCCGCCCATGTCGCGAACCGCCGTGAAACCGTCCATCAGGAAACGTTCTGCGACAATGACCGAGTTGTAGGAAATATCGGTAAGATCAAGATCACGTTCGACCGGACCAAAATCATCGTTGATCATGACGTGCGCGTGACCATCAATCATACCGGGCATCAGGGTACGTCCACCGCCATCGATCACGGCGGCGCCATCGGCCTTGATTGGCGTGGTCGAAACTTCCTTGATCAGCTTGCCTTCGATCAGCACATTGGCATTCATCAGGCGCTTTTCGTTCTTGCCATCGAAAACATGAACGTTGGTAATCAACGTCAACCCAGGCTTTGCCTCATGCAGCGTCTCTGCCCCAAGCTGACCCGGGCTAAAAATACTGGCGTTATCGTAGGCAAAAGCCTGTAAAGATACGCTGGCAAACAGGGCCGCGGCTATTGTGACGACTGATTTCATAACACGTCTCCTTTATGGACGTCTGTTTCGGACATGGGTATTCCATGCTTTCCAAGAATTAGCGGGCTGGTCAAGCCCAGGATTGCGCCCATCACAACGGCGACATGGCCGCGTCCAGGCAATAAAATCAGTGACATAGTTGATCTCCCCCGTTTTATTATGTTTACGAAAAGGCAGCGGTGATCACTGCCTGTTGCTGTGAATAGTAGATGATTAATCACGCATAAACTTATCTTCAGGAGTCGAACTCATGATCCCGTTGACGCATTATGCAAAGTAACCACCACGACCATGTAAAATACGTCACCTATGGATATTGATGACACACGGCATAAGGTAGACGGTAAAGCACCGCTGCCACTGGTCCGCTTGCAACTGGCGCTACCGTTTATCCATGAACTCGATCGGTTAGGAATAAATGCAGATGCGGTACTCGCTCGTCATGTACTCGTGCGCGAGTCGGTACTTGACCCGAACCTGTTTATCCCGGTCAATATCATTCACCGGCTACTGGAAGATGTCGCCAGGACCGCGAACGATCCCTGTATCGGTGTACGTGTCGGCGAACAACTGGATTTCACAGGCTGGTCACCGCTGGTTGATGCCGTCGCACATGCAGACACCCTGGCCGATTTCCTGTCACGCTTCATTCTGGCGGCGAGTGAAGATGCGTCATCAGCTGAACACATACTGGAGATAAGAGGTAAATCCACCTTCTTCAGGGAACGGCGCACCTCCGAACCGGACATCACTCCGGCACAGAATGATGCTTTCACCGCGGCGTATGTACTGTCCATACTGCATCGCGCCGTTGGTCACAAGTGGAAACCGAAAGACGTGCTGCTGCAGGTGTGCAATCCGGACGTGTTGCCTGCAGGTTACCAGGGTATCCGGGTTGTCGGTGGTGATAATCGCGGCATGACCATACGCTTCCCGAGCCATTGGCTGACCTACACAATGAACCGCGCCGGTTTCATGCAGGTCACACCGCATTCGATAGACAAGAACCCGCCACCGGGTTCCTTCCTGGAAGCCCTGTGGCTAACCCTTATCCCGCGCCTGGACAGCAACACACTGACGGTTGAGCACGTCGCACAACGGTTTGGTATCAGCCGGCAATCACTGCAACGCCGCCTCAAGGCCAGTGGCACCAGCCTCACGGAAGAACTTGGCAAGCTGAAAAAACAGCGCGCCATCGAGGACCTGGTTCATACTGACAAGCCGGTGGCAACCATCGGTGCAGCACTGGGTTTCAGCAATCCGGCCAGTTTCACCCGTGCATTCAGATCGTGGACAGGACAGTCACCCAGGGATTACCGCAACACGCATGAAAAACGTTGAGTTCATTCGACACTGATACCAGGATTTTTACCAGATTTATGCACCCGACTTTGGAGAATACGATGCGGCCCCGTAACGGATATATATTTATAGTGACCCTGCTCCTTGCCGTTTCCATGCCGATAGTGGCGCAAGATGATGCATGGGTACACGTAACCGGTGCAGATACCCTGCGCAATTTCATGAAAGGACGGACCGCAACAAGAAAACTACCGGATGGCGAAGTGACCCGGGGTGAATATTTTGCCGATGGTACCGGTGTTGTCCGTGAATACGGTGCCTCCTTTTCCAGGACGTGGGAGGTCAGGGGTGATGATCAGATCTGCATTTCATCTGCCCGTGACCATGTGTGCTAC